>JAISEZ010000121.1 GCA_031263835.1 Tannerella sp. | reverse complement strand
AACATGCGATAGTAGAACGTGGTGCTCAGAACGGCTCCGTCGGTTTTGCGCGCCGGGTCTTTGGAGTGAATCAGCTCCGGCCGTTCCGGCGGCATGCACCAGTCTCCGTAAACGTCTTTCGCCATAATGTTGTCCTTCAGATAATTTTTGCGTATGTGGTCGATCCATTTCTTCATCGAGGCATAATGCCTGGCGATGGGACGCCGGTCGCCGTACTGGTCGTACAGCATGTTGGCGATGATCACGTAGGCGCCCGGCCAGGTCATGTTGTCTTCGTACAGTCGCCAGTATGTGGGCGCCACGTTGGGTATGCAGCCATCTTCGCGCTGTGCCTGTTCGATGTCGTCCAGCCATTTGGCATACAGGTTCCGGTTGTCGAAGATGAAACTCTCGCCGTGCGAGCCGACGGCACGGTCGCCCAGCCAGCCCATCCGTTCGTCGCGCTGCGGGCAGTCGGTCGGCATTCCGCGGTAATTCCCCCGGATACCCCAGTAGGCATTCCGGTAGATTTGATTGATCGTCGGGTCGGAAGTTTCAAACTGGCCGGTCACTTCCATCTCGTCGTACACGACTTTGCCCACGAAATCGTTGACTGTCGGCGTACCCGGATAGCCGGTGATTTCCACAAAACGGAAGCCGTGATAGGTGAACGACGGTTCCCAGCTTTCCGCGCCGTCGCCCTTCAGGATATATTTGTCGGTCACCTGAGCGTCGCGGAGATTGTCCATATAAAGCGTTCCGTCCGGTTTCACCGCTTCGGCAAAGCGAAGTTTCACTTCCGTACCGCTCTTGCCGCTGACGTTCATCCGCAGCCAGCCGACCATGTTCTGCCCCATGTCCAGTATGTACATGCCCGGCTTGACCTCCTTGATGCCAACGGGCTTGAGCGTTTCCATGACCTTGATGTTCCGGTTCAGCTGGGCTTCCAGTACGCCGTCCGGCGCTTCCACCGGTTCGGACTGTATCCAGCCGGCGTCGTCGTAGCCGGCTTGCGTCCAGCCCGTGAGTTCCATCCGCGCGTCGTATTCTTCGCCGTCGAACTCGTTGTTGGTGCGAATCGGGCCATCGGCACTCACTCGCCACGTGTCGTCGCTCGCCACGGTTTGCACACTGCCGTCGGCATAGGTGATTTCCAGCTGCGTCCTCATCTTCGGAAAACCGAAGCGGGGATTGGACTTGTCCGAGTTCGGACTCCGCATCCCGAAGAAACGGCCGTTGCCCAGCGTTACACCGAGGGCATTGACGCCTTTCGTCACGCGGCCGGTCACGTCAAACGTATTGTACTTGACCGCCTTTGTATAGTCCGTAGGCGTGGGCGACAACACCTGTTCGCCGATTCTGGCGCCGTTGAGGAAAGCCTCGTACAGTCCCAGTCCGGAGATATAAAGGACGGCCTTTTGGATGGCCTTGTCTTCGGCCTGAAATTCCTTCCGGAAATAACGGGCGGCCAGGCGTGTCCGTTCCTCAAGCTCATCCTGCGGACCGCTTTTGTCCAGCCCCGTCCAGGCGGCTTTCCAGTCCGACAGATCAAGCAGTCCCATCGTCCAGGCGGCCGGCTCGCTCCATTCGGACGTTCCCCGGCTGGTCGTCACTTTCACTTTCCAGTAACATTCCGCACGGCTTTTCAATTCGCTGCCGCTATAAGGCACCAGCACGGATTCGCCGGACTTGACCCGTTTCGAATCCCACAAATCTCCTTCGCCGGCATTGAGTTTATCCAGAGAGGAGGCCACAAGAATTTGATATCCGGTTTGCCGGATGTTCCGGCTGTCGGAAGCGAGTTCCCAACTCAACCGGGGCGCATTCAGATCTATCCCTTTCGGATCGACCAGTCCTTCGCAACGCAGGCGGGTGACGTGTATCACGGCTTCTTCAGCACATGAGGTCAACAAAATGCCTGCACAAAAACATAACGTAATCAGTTTTTTTATCATCATACTAAGATTTTTATTTTATGGTGAATAATTCGGGAACAAAGAAAAGGAAAAAATAAAAGAACCGAAAATTTTCAAGAAACTTTTTCCCGAAAAAGAATGCAGAGCAATGTCATCAAGTGAAGAGCGACGCCGTACGGCGTCCGATACGGATAACCCGGCAGGGCAGGCGATTCGCCGGCGTATTTTTCTTCCGTATGAACTCCGGCAAAACTGCCATACATCCTGTCATGACTTAGGCATTGTCAGGAAATAAACAGTACATTTCCGGACTGCTTATTTCCAGACAATGCCTTCTATTCGCAGTATCCTTAAACTGTTACATCTTATTTATTTCTCATCCCCTGAAAGGTCAAAAACCGGATTGACCCCGTTGATTGAAATTTCCGCCATATTATTCATCTGTCTGTAATTTAACAGGTTATTATATAAGTGTTATCGGCTCCCGTGTATATGGACGAAAAAATCATCAAAGAGACATTTTCCATCTCTTTCATGGTGAAATCCATAAAACGATTTATTTTTTCCCTCTCTCCTGACCCGGACGGCATTTTCACTGACTCCGGCTCCGTTTCTACTGAGGTATAGACCGTCTCTTTCGAGTTTTTCACACTGCCTCTCCTGAAACCGGATTCATTTTCAGGAGAAAAGGGTTTCACCGTCGCAGAGATGGAAAATATCTCTTTCATGTTTTCCGCGCCTTTTTCTTCAATCCGCACTGTTTCCTTTTTCTTCACCGTTCTTTCTTTTATCTGTATCTGCAATGGTTGCCCGTTGAAAACCGGCGGTTGAAAGCCGTTCATGTGGTGTTGTCCGACGGAGGCAAATGCCTGTGTGTACGCAGTTGGCCCTCCGGAGACGGGGACTGCAGGACGGCTGCGCTACGCTCGCAGGGACGGGCGGCATAGCCAATGACGTTTGGGAAGGTATCCGAAAAAAATGCCTTCCGAAGGGTTGATTCGGAAGGCATTCGGTTGCCGGGGGAGTGAACTGTGCCGGGGTCGAACCGGCGACCTCTGCCCTGTCAAGGCAGCGCTCTGAACCAACTGAGCTAACAGTTCAGGCGCACAAAAGTAAGCAAATTATTCGGTATTTCGGTCACGATGCCAAGGAATCTGTGATTTTTTTTATCTTTGTGGCGGACAAATCGTCGGACATGAAAAAGGTGAACCTGTGGTTTCACCCCCCACCTAAAAGAGGTAAAGCGCCAGACTTTCACAAGCCCAAGCGCTTCTCGAATTACTTTTAAACGTTTCGACTTTCACAAGCTTTTCAACGTCCGAACTACTTTTATTTGAATTTGAATAAACTCTGGCGTAAAGGTACGGCTAAATGACCCCCGAATGCAAGATGATTATTAAGGAAAATCTTTTTTTTCGATGCGTTTTCCGCAACAATTTTGCCGGAAGTACTCGCAAAATACAAAAATCCGGCATACACGCCGAACGATATGCAAAAACAGCAAATAAAACCGGAAACCTGTTCGGTTTTCATGAATAAGAATCAGCGTGTTTTTTGTGCTCTTCCGGTAAGAAAATGAGCCAATGAGGGAATGAGAGAATGTGAGAATGAGTCAATATGTCAATGAACTATTCATTTGCTCATTCTCACATTCTCACATTCTCTCATTGGCTCATTTTCTTGTTTGCTCATTTCTTTTTTCGTTTCCTGTTTGCGCGTTCCTTTTCCTTGCGCTCCTTCTCCTTTTGCTTCAGACGCGCGTTGGCCTCTTTCTGCTTCTGCCTGCGCGCCAGCTCGCGTTCCCTGGCCTTCTGCTTCTTCAGGACTTCGGCCTCTTTCTTCTTTTGCTTGAGGGCTTTCGCTTCTTCTTCTTTGAGCTGCTGTTTTTCGAGGTCGGCCTGCCTGCGGTGTTCCAGCATTTGCTCCAGGGTGATTTCCTGCGGCTTTTTCGGCTCAACGGATTCTTCTTCCTCCTTTTCCGCCTTTTCTTCGAGCGGCGGCGTTTCCTGCTCGCCCTCCGGCATTTCGACCGGCGGCGCTTCCTGCTCGACAGGCTGTTCTTCCTGCGGCTCTTCCGGCTGTTTCTCCGGTTGCTCCTCCTGTGGTACGATTTCTTCCTCCGGCGTTTCTTCTTCGGATACGTCCGCAGCCTCTTCGTCCGTGAGACCGGCGGCCTTTTCAACCTCCCGGTCTTCCATTTCCGCCAGCTTTTCGTCTTCCTCCATCTGTATCTTCCACCGGGCAATCAGTTCCGGCACTTTTGCCGCATATTGTTCTGCAAAGAAAAGCATGTATTCTTCCAGCGTCTTCCCCCGGAGCAGGGTTTCGTAATTCCCGTCCGAGAAGGGGAAGAATGAAACCGCCTGACCCAACCGGGAGGCATATCCGTTTGGCCCGTAAATCATCTTCGTATATTCCAGCGTTTCGTCCAGGTTGTGAAATCCGGTGACGGTCATGATGCTTAACGAGCCGACGGTTTCGACGCTCAGGTCGAACACGTTGACGGTGAAGTTCGCGAAATTGAAGGCGGCTACGGCATACAGCAGCTGGTTCCGGTCAACGCTGCCGGTTTTGTAGATGAGCAGCAGCCGGTGAGGTACGTCCGGTTCGTCCGTAAATTGGCGCGCCGAATCAGCCGCGGAAATCATGCCGTCGGCGTCAAGCCCGAAACGCAGGTTCCACGTCATCCGGCTCATGCTGCCCTGTACCAGCAGGCGACCGCGCAGGACACCCTTGAGCATCTCGCCGGCCAGTTCCGTCACGTCTGCGCGCGGGTATTTTTCCACCAGTTCCGTCAGCGCGGCCTTGAATCCTTCCGCATCGCCGGCCTGCACATAGGTCAGGGCGTGCAGGAACATGAACTTGGGCACCAGTACGGACAGCGGATAGGTACCGGCAAATTCGCGGCGGTTCCGGCGAACCGTGGCCGTGTCTTCCTCCAGATAGCGGTGCCAGGTTTCTTCGTAGAGCGAATCCTGTACGCGGTCCATCATGCGCATGTGATACTCGTAATCCGGGTCGGCGATGGCGACGGCATAGTCGCTTTCGGGAAAGGCGCCAATCAGTCTGGACTTGTAGGTTTCGCCCAGCGCCGCGTCACTGTAGCGGAGCGCCATCAGGTAGATGTGATAGTAATAATCCATCCGGTACCTGTTGTCCGGAAAGCGGCGCTCCAGTTCCTCAAATGCTTCGAGGGAGAGGTTCCGGTCTTCCAGTTTGTCCTTGTAAATCATGCCCATGTTGAAGAGGCCGTCGGCGACAATCAGGTTCGAGGCTTCCAGGTCGTCTTCCGAAAAGGGAATCTGCTGCAGGTAGTATTCGCGCGACTTGGGGTCGGAAGCCAGCGAATCCATCGCCGCCTGCAGCGAGTCGGAGGCGAAGGGCTGTCCGTCGCCGTCCGTCGGTGGAGCGCCGTCGCCGTCCGTTTCGTCGCCTTCCGCGCCGAGGGTCGGCATGGCCTTGTTCCGCCGTCGCCAGTTGTCTTCCAGCGGACGCTTGCCCCATTTGTTCTGGAACTGTGTCTTGCCCTGCGCCACGAGCTGCGGGTTATAGAAGTAGAATGCGTTGTCGCCGGGCATGGCGGCGACCTGGGGCTGCATCATGTTTCCCTGCCGGCCCGCCTGCTGGGGGAAGTTGCTCCCGATGGCTTCCTGGTCGGCGAGGTATTTTTCCCGTTCCGCGTTCTGGGCCTCTTCCTCTTCCCGTTTCTTCAGCTCTTCGATGATTTGGTCGATGACGGCCAGCCGTTCGGATTCCGGCATCCGGGCCAGGGTTTGCAGGCTGTCCTGGAGGTGAACGGCCTCGACGTGCACGACGAGTTCGTCCAGCACGGCCGACAGTCGCGAAACGCGGTCGTAGTCCCTGTATTCCTTCCGAATGCCCGCCAGTGCGCCGCTGAAGCAGGGCTGCGCGTTTACGTAGTCTTTCCGCGTGAAATAAATGTCGCCCAGGCGTATCTGGCAGATGGCCTTGTCAAGGCCGTTCTGCGTGCTTTTCTCGACGCCGAGCGCGTAGCTTTCAATGGCTTTGGCGGTGTCCTGCCGGCTGAGGTGGATGTTCCCGATGGCGTAATATACCTGGTCGAGGTAATCCTTGTTTTTGTCGCTCCGGGCCATGCGGCGCAGCATTTTCAGTACGTTCTGGTAGCTGGCGCCGGGAAAGACTTCCGTCTGGCGGATGCGGGCGGCAAATTCCAGTTCGTAGGGCGGATTGGAGGAGGCGACTTTCCCGAATGTCCGGTAGGCTTCCGCGTTCTGTCCCTGTCCGGCCTGGAGCTGTCCCAGCAGGTACCTCATCCGGGTGCGCTGCCGTTTGTTTTTTTCCCACTTGATGGCTTGCTGCAGGTGCGGTATCGCTTTTTCAAACTGTCCGTCCTTAATCAGGTAGTCGGCGTAGAAGCGGTCATACTGTTGCCGGCTGGCCTCGGGAATGCCGTTTGCGTTCAGGCGCTCCAGGGCGGTGCCGGCCTCGTCCAGCCAGTCCATCTCCGCATAGCAGCGCGCCTGCCAGATGCGCGCTTCGGCGACCATCACCGGGTCGGTGGCATAGTGGCGGGCGATGTAGGAGAAGGTGGCGGAGGCCTGCAGGAAATCGGCGTTGTAGAACTGTCCCTGAGCAATCAGCAGCCAGCAATGGCGCAGGAAGGGGTTGTATTCTTCCCTGGCCTGCAGGGCGACCTGTTGCGGGTTGTTTTGCCACCCGGCCCTGCGGGGCGGTTTTTTCTGGATGGAATGTTGCTTGATGGCCTTGTTTCCCTTTTCGATGGCGCGGTCGAAGGCTCCGCCGGTTTCCTTTTTGTCCTTGGGCTGCGCGCTGACGGGGTACATGTAAATCTGTTCGGTGTAGTTCTCCTTGTATCCGGTCATCATGGCGCTCAGCGATTCGTCGAACGAGGTCTTGCCGTTGAAATGCGTGTTGTAGCGTGCCGTGAAGGCGTGAAAACGCCGGCTCGCCGCCGTGTTTTTCTTCGTACTGCACGACCCTGCCAGCACGCCGCACAGCACCAGTCCCAAAAGATAATAAAGATTCCGTTTCACACCTTATCGCGTTTGTATCTATGAAATAACTGAAAATTAACCGGATTATTGCATCCGGGAGAATGGAAAGTT
>JAISEZ010000059.1 GCA_031263835.1 Tannerella sp. | reverse complement strand
TGATGAATGTGATGAATGCTTTCCGGACGCAGATGAAAGCCTTTTAAATAATGCAAGAATGTGCGAATAAGTCAATGTGCAAATGAATTGGCTCATTGGCATATTTCCTCATTCTCTCATTTCCTAATTTTTTCAGTAGCATATTGATTTGTTTTTACCCTTCTTTTCGGACGGAGGATGATTGTCGGCTACTGAAGCCGAATGCTAAAAAGTTGAAAGTTGAAATGTTGCCAATTGAAAAAAACGGTCATTACTGTTGACGCGGGAGCAACGCCTCCCGGATAGCTTTCAACCCTTTGTATAGTTGCGCTTCGACCGTGCGTTTGGACAGATTCAGCAAGGCGGCGATTTCTGCGGTTTTTCGTTCTTCCAGATAAGCCATGACAAAGATTTCGCGGCATTTCCCGGGCAGTTTCTCTATCTCGCGGTAAATCGACGGGAGCCGCACGTCTCCCTCCATAAGGAAGTCCGGGTCGTCGGTGAAATACAATTCTTCGATTTGCAGTTTGAGGCGAAAAGCCGTTGCATAATCCGTGCAAACATCCAGATGCTTGAGGTGATCCAGACATGCATGACGCACTGCCTGAAAAAGATACGTCCGGATACCGTCTTCCCGAAAGACAGACAAACGCTGATCCCATATTTTCAGGAAAATATCCTGCACAATATCTTCTGCTGTGTCAGCATCCGTAAATCTGGCGGCATACGAAATCAGAACAGGCGCTTCCGTTTTGTACAATGTCCTGAAAACTTCCAACATTTCTTTATCCTTCAGGGATTTGTTCATATCATGGATGATGAGCCATTTCAATTTTATAGCACAAATATACATGAATTTGTTTAAGCGGATCGGGAAACGATGTTTTTTTCATCGGGCGCATTTCAAAATGCCGTCTTATATATACTGGGATAGTTTTGTGCATGACCATCCCACGCAAAGTATCATTCACCCCAAAAGTCTTTTTCCCTGCCGGTCATGAAAAGACTGTTTGGGCGGCTTTTGATACACCCTCTCTTCCCGAACGCTCCGGCAGACTTTCCGTTCACCGGGAAACCGCCCAACGGACATTTCGGGATAATTTCTTTTTCCGCCGGAGGGAATGAATCCGGATAATTTACTAATTTTGCGTGCCTGTATGCGATGAATGTATTTCGCGTATGGAGAAAAAGAGTTGTTTATATATGAAAAAATGGATTATACTTATGACATTCATGACCATCATGGCGGCCTGCATGAACCGGGAACAGAAAGGTGAAGGCGAAGACGCCTCATCCGGGCCGTTCCGTTACGTGGCAGACCGTTTCGCCGACATCGAAGTCCTCCGCTATCAGGTGCCTGCTTTCGAGACGCTTTCCCTGCAACAGAAACAGCTGATCTACCATCTGTCCGAAGCAGCCCTGACGGGACGCGACATCCTGTATGATCAGAACAATCGCTACAACCTGGCCATCCGTCAGTCGCTGGAGGTTATTTATCAACATTACACGGGCGACCGGAACAGCACGGAATTTAAGGAACTGGAAACCTACCTCAAGCGCGTCTGGTTTGCCAACGGCATTCACCACCATTATGCGGAAGACAAGTTTAAGCCCGGTTTCACGGAAGGGTTTTTCCGCCGCTGCATCCGTCAGCTGGACGCCTCTCTGCTGCCCCTGCGCGAGGGACAAAACGTGAATCAGTGGCTGGCGGAAATAACGCCCGTCATCTTCCGGCCGAACGTCATGCCCAAACGGACGGTGCAAAGCGGCAACGGCGACCTGATTGCCGCGTCGTCCAACAATTATTACGGCCCGGGCGTCACCATGAAGGAAGTGGAAGCTTTTTACGCCGGACTGAAAGACCCGTCCGACCCCCGTCCCGTTTCTCACGGACTGAACAGCCGGCTGGTAAAGGAAAACGGCAAGCTCGTTGAAAAGGTCTGGAAAGCAGGCGGACTGTACACCGAAGCCATTGAAAAAATCATGGACGAACTGCGCCGTGCGGCGGCTTTTGCCGAAAACGACGCTCAGAAAGCCGTTATTGAAAAGCTGATAGAATACTATCGTACCGGCGATTTGAAGACCTTCGACGCATACGCCATTCTCTGGCTGCAGGACGTCCATTCGGAAGTCGATTTCGTCAACGGGTTCACGGAAACCTACGGCGATCCGCTGGGCATGAAAGCCAGCTGGGAAAGCATCGTGAATTTCGTCAACCGGGAAGCTACCAAACGGACGAAAATCATCAGCGACAACGCTCAGTGGTTTGAAGACCATTCGCCGACCGACCCGCGTTTCAAGAAAAAGGAAGTAAAAGGCGTCAGCGCCAAGGTGATTACCGTCGCGATGCTGGGCGGCGACTGCTATCCGGCCACGCCCATCGGCATCAACCTGCCGAATGCGGACTGGATACGGCGTGAACACGGCTCCAAGTCCGTGACTATCGAAAACATCACCGAAGCCTACGACCGGGCGTCGCAGGGAAACGGTTTCCGCGAGGAATTTGTCTGGAGCGACGGGGAACTGAACCTGCTCGAAAAATACGGTTTCATGACCGACAACCTGCATACCGACCTGCATGAATGTCTCGGCCACGGTTCCGGAATCATCCTGCCGGGCGTTGACCCGGACGGACTGAAAGCCTACAGTTCGACGCTGGAAGAAGCCCGCGCCGACCTGTTCGCCCTCTATTACCTGGCCGACGCAAAGCTGGTGGAACTGGGCCTGACGCCCGACGCGGAAGCCTACAGGGCCGAGTATTACAAATACATCATGAACGGACTGATGACCCAGCTGGTGCGCATCGAAGCCGGAAAGAACGTGGAGGAGGCCCACATGCGCAACCGCCAGCTGATTGCCAAATGGGTCTGTGAAAAGGGAAAGCCGGCCGGGGTGATTGAACTGAAAAAGCGCGACGGGAAAACGTATGTGGTCATCAACGACTACGAAGCGTTGCGCGACCTGTTCGGGCAGCTGCTGGCCGAAGTACAGCGCATCAAGAGCGAAGGCGACTATAAAGCCGGCAGGCAGCTGGTCGAGACCTACGGAGTGAAGGTGGATGCGGCGCTGCACCGGGAAGTGCTGAAACGTTATGCCACACTGAACATTGCTCCTTACCGGGGATTTGTCAATCCGGTCATGAAACCGGTCAGGAACGGCAAGGGCGAGGTAATAAACATTGTGCTGGACTACACGGAAAGCTATGTGGAACAAATGCTCCGCTACAGCAAGGAATACGCTTTCCTGCCTGTTTACAACTGACCGGTAACCGGCAGAAAAGAAACCGAACAAAGATGAGCGCAGGCGTGTACTCTGTCGAAAAAATGCGGGAAATACTTACCGGTTATATGGAGGCGAAGAAGCTCCGAAAGACCGTGGAACGGTATACCATTCTGGAATGTATCTGCCGCTTACAGGGGCATTTCGATGTGGAAACCTTGCGGAAGCACGTGGTAGAAAATCATTTCAGTGTCAGTCAGGCCGCAGTGTACAATACAATTGAACTGCTGATGGATGCTGGCCTGGTTGTCCGTCACCAGTTTTTTTCCCAGGTAGTGCAGTACGAGTTGAAAAGCGCGGCATTGACTCATCATCATGCGATTTGTCATTACTGTGGCGGTATTCGCGAGGTGAAAACCGAAAAGGTGAAGATTCCGGCGGATTACAAAATCCCCAAATTCACCCCCGAATACCATTCCCTGTACATCTACGGGATGTGTTCAAAGTGCAAGTTCCGGGAGCGATCGCAAAAGAAAAAAAACAATGAATGAACAACAGAAACAGATAATGAAAATAGACGTATTATTAGGATTGCAGTGGGGCGACGAAGGCAAGGGCAAGATTGTCGATGTGCTGGCGCCCCGCTATGACGCGGTTACCCGTTTCCAGGGCGGGCCGAATGCAGGACATACCCTGGAGTTCAACGGCGAAAAGTATGTACTTCGTTCCGTCCCGTCGGGCATCTTTCAGGGCGAAAAGATAAACATTATCGGAAACGGCGTCGTGCTGGATCCGTTACTTTTCAAGGAGGAATGTGAAACCCTCGCCAAAAGCGGCCACGACATTACCGGCCGTCTCCGGATTTCCAAAAAGGCGCACCTCATTCTCCCCACCCACCGGATGCTGGACGCCGCCAGTGAAGCCGCCAAGGGGAACGCCCGTATCGGCACAACCGGCAAGGGCATCGGGCCTGCCTATACGGACAAGGTCAGTCGCAACGGCCTGCGCGTCGGCGACCTGCTGCACGGCTTCGACGCCCGATACGCCGCCGCCAAAAGCCGCCACGAAGCCCTTCTGCGCGGGCTGAATTACGACTGCGACATTACGGAACTCGAAGCGCGCTGGCTCGACGCCCTCGAATACCTGAAACAGTTCCGCCTGATTGACAGCGAACACGTGATCAACCGCCTGCTCTCGGAAGGCAAATCCATCCTGGCCGAAGGCGCTCAGGGAACGATGCTCGACGTCGATTTCGGCTCCTACCCCTTTGTCACTTCTTCCAGCACCGTCTGCGCCGGATGCTGTACCGGGCTGGGCGTATCGCCCCGCAGCATCGGCGAAGTTTACGGCATATTTAAAGCCTACTGCACCCGCGTAGGCAGCGGCCCGTTCCCCACCGAACTGACCGACCGGACAGGCGACACGCTCTGTGACCGGGGACATGAGTTCGGCTCCGTGACCGGGCGTCGCCGTCGCTGCGGATGGATTGATCTGGTGGCGCTTCGCTATGCCGTCATGATTAACGGCGTCAGCCGGCTGATCATGATGAAAAGCGACGTCCTGGATACGTTTGAAACGATTAAAGCATGTGTAGCCTATCGCATCAACGGGGAAGAAACGGAGGACTTTCCCTTCGAGATTTCGGAAACGGCGCTTGAACCCGTCTTTGTGGAACTGCCCGGATGGCAGACGGACATGACGAAGATGAAAAGCGAGAACGAATTTCCGGAAGAGTTTAACGCCTACCTTACCTTCCTCGAAGCGGAACTGGGCGTTCCCGTCCAGATCGTTTCCGTCGGCCCCGACCGCGAACAAACCATCCTGCGCTACACGGATCAAACCGGCGAAGGGATGAATGGAGGAAAACGGATAAAAAACGGCATACAGTGAAAACGGCATGTATCACCGGCGCTACATCGGGAATCGGGGAAGCCATTGCCTTCCGTCTGGCAAGGGAAAACATGAATCTGATTGTCACCGGACGGCGGGAGGAACGTCTGGCACGTTTGAAGAAGGAGATTGAGGCGCTCTGCGGCGTGCAGGTATATGCGCTTTCTTTTGACGTAAGGAATTACGGCGAAGTCTGCCGGGCGTTCGGCAGCCTGCCCGACGGGTGGCAGGAGATTGAGACGCTGGTCAACAATGCCGGCCTTGCGGTCGGGTTAGACCCGCTTCACGAAGGCGCCGTCGATGACTGGGAACGGATGATTGACACCAATATCAAGGGATTGCTGTACGTCACGCGCGCCGTATCGCCCGGAATGGTTGCCCGGAAATCGGGACACATCATCAATATCGGGTCGATTGCGGGAAAAGAGGTCTATCCCGACGGCGCGGTATATTGCGCGACCAAACACGCCGTAGATGCATTGAGCAAGGGCATGAGGATGGATTTGCTGCCCCACGGCATTCGTGTGACGCAGATTTGTCCGGGAGCGGTGGAAACGGAGTTTTCGCTGGTACGGTTCAAGGGCGACCGGCGCCGCGCCGACCGGGTTTACGACGGGTTCGTTCCATTGTCGGCCGCAGACATTGCCGAGGCCGTCGGTTTTGCCGTCACCCGTCCCCCGCATGTGGACGTGCAGGACTTGCTGGTCATGCCGACCGCACAGGCTGCCGCTACCCGTTTTCACAAAACCGAAGAAAACAGGGATTCGTAATGCAAATCAGTAGTTATACTTTGCGCGGCGTGGTTTTGTGTATGGATATAAGATTCAAAGATTCAATCATTCAAAGATTCAAGGGCGAGCGGCGGGAATGACTGTTGGATCCCAGGTACAGTATAACTACTAACTATCGATTCATAAGAAGCCTTTCGGGCTGCTGCACGAAGCATCCCGCAAACCTGTTTTGCCCTTTTGTCGGCTGACAAAAGCATCCCGCAAACCTGTTTTGCCCTTTTGTCTGCTGACAAAAGCTTCTCGCAAACCTGTTTTGTCCCTTTGTCTGCTGACAAAAGCTTCCCGCAAACCTGACCTGTTTTGTCCCTTTGCGCTTAAGCGCAAAGCATTTTTCAGACTTGTTTTTGCCATTTTATTTTTACACGTTACTTATAAAATAATGTAGTATCTTTGCAGCGTTTAAGCCAGGAACGGTTTAAGGGATGAAGAATATAATATAGGTAGATAGTAGTTAGTACGGGCGAAATGCTTTCGCCCTTACAAGTTAGCAGAATGGATACATCAGTTCATATACAAAATCAAATGGTCCCGGCAGATGCAGTGCCTGTTGCCGTATCCCTGTACGGAGATGTACGGCATTCCCGCCGGCTGTCCTGCGGGCGAAAGCATTTCGCCCCTACTAACTACCCAAATTAGAAGAACAGGTTTATTAAATGAATAAGAATATGACAGACAGATGTAATTTTATCGGACCGTCCGTGGCGGCAGTTGCGGGACGGCGTTTAAGCGGGAACATGATTTCCGTGATGTGTTTTTTCATTCTTTTGCTTGCCTGTGCAACGCCGGTCGCTGCACAGCTTCAGCAGGTGGACTACCGGTATGCCCCGCAGTGGCATGTATCATGCATCGGCTTGCCCGACGACACCTGCAAAACGCAAGTCGGGCCGCTCGGTCAGCTGCTTGCCGATTACCGCAAAGGGAAGTTTTTTGATTATGTCGGCGGCTACGGCGTCGACATACAGTTTCTTGCCGACGAAATCATGAAGTTCGCCGGTCAGCGGCTCTATTCCGCACGGGTGCCGATGGTCATCACCGAAGCCTCCTGTTCGGGAATGTCCATCACGCAGGAGACCTTTGCCGCGGGGCTGGATTACGTCCGTAACCGGATTCCGACAGACAGGGGTAACCGGGAAGACGTGATACTGACGACCATCCGCAACTCGACGAATGTTACGCAGACCCTGCATCCGGTACTGATTATCAATTCCGCCTATGAACAGAAGACCGAAGTGAGCGGACGCACAGCGCTTATAGGTAATCATGCCCGGGTCATTAGCGACCTGAAACCGGCGCTGGTCAGACAGAATCTGGTCGATTTCAAGACCGTGATAAGTCTGGAGCCGGTTACCGTCGCCCCGGGCGAGACGAAGCAAACCGTTGTACTGTATGACAACGGACGCCCGTCCGTGCTTGCCGGCAGGCTGGAAAGCGACCCGGAGACATTCCTCCGTCAAATCGGCGGAATCAAATCCGAAATGGTGACCTACTGGGAAACGGGCACGGACATCCCCTACGGTCATATTTCCGTACCCGACAGAGAAATTCAGCACCTGATAGACGCTTCGCTGCGGGGCATCTGGCAGGCAAGGGAAATCAAGAACGGCAAAATCGCCTTTCAGGTAGGCCCCACCTGCTACCGGGGGCTGTGGGTGTCCGACGGCTCCAGCCTGCTCGAAACCGCCACGATGTTCGACCGGGGAGCGGCTGCCCGCGAGGGCGTGGAATATACCCTGACCTTCCAGAAGGAAAACGGCAAGTTCGAGATAATGGATTCGACTTACTGGAAAGAGAACGGCATTGTGCTCTGGACGTGCGTCCGCCATGCCATGCTGACGCAGGACAGAGCCTGGCTGAAATCCGTATGGCCCAACCTCCTGAAATCGGTGGATTTTATCCGTGAACTGCGTGCCATGACGTTGACAAACAACATTCCGCTGGACGACGGACTGATTCCCCCGGGACAGATTGACGGCGGACTGTTGGGCGCCGAAGACAAAGCGGAATATACGAACATCTACTGGAATCTTGCCGGCCTGAAAGCCATGATACAGGCGGCGGAATGGCTGGGCGAAAAGAAGGACGCCAAAGCCCTGCAGGCTGAATACGACGACTTCTTTGCGACCTTTAAAAAGGCGGCGGAACGCGACATGGCGACCGATTCGTTCGGGAACCGCTATCTTTCGATTCCGATGAATCCGGAACACCGCTCCCTGCCCCAGCGCGCGCAGTGGGCTTTCTGCCAGAGCGTCTATCCGGGACAAATCTTTTCGCAGGACGACCCCGTGGCTACCGGAACCATGAATATGCTGCACACCACGCTTCAGGAAGGCATGGTGATGGGAACCGGCTGGGCTATCGACGGAATCTGGACTTACTTTGCCGGCTTTTACGGACACGCCTGCCTGTGGATGGGCGAAAGCAAACGCGCATACGAGTCGCTGTATGCCTTTGCCAATCATGCTTCGCCCGTATATAACTGGCGCGAGGAACATTCGCCCCGCGACCTGACGCCCAGCAGGTATGTCGGCGATATGCCGCACAACTGGGCAAGTGCGCTGTTTGCCGGTCTTGCCGTGCATCTGCTGGCGCTGGACAGGGGTAACGAACTGCATCTGCTGGAGGGAATTCCTCCCGAATGGCGTCAGGCTGGCATGAAAACAGGCCTGAAAGACATTGCCACTCCGTTTGGAAAACTGTCTTTTATCTTTCAGGTGAATGCGCAGGGTACGGAAGCGACACTGACGGTGGATGCGCTGTCCGACCCTTCCTGTAAAGGTATATATGTGCATTTAGGCGACTGGGGTACAGTGGACGGCGTCAATACATCCACACTGAAACTGGACGCCAAAAAGTCAACTGCGGTAACCGTGAAGCTACTGTAGTAACCGTGAAGCTATAACCGGGATTAATATGATGGTTTGCGGCTGAACGGTGGCCGTGCTACCAATCCGAGGGCTGAAAGCCCGGTATAACCCAGCCCGGCGGCAACGCCCTGGGATTACGGATACCTGCCCCCGCCCTGCGCCCTGCAAGGGCAGCATACTTTTCGTCACCATCCATTTGAATAAAAACGGGGTTGTAAAAATAGATATGCTGCCCCTTCAGGGCGCAGGGCGATGTGCGCGTTATATCATACCCACGGCGTTGCCATTGGGCTGGGTTATGGCGGGCTTTCAGCCCTTGGGTTGGCGGGAACGGCGGCTTTAATCCGAGACGCGATGCATCGCGTCTCTACGTCGGCGACGGCATTTTCGGCAACCCCTGCCCCAATGCCATGCGCTA
>JAISEZ010000019.1 GCA_031263835.1 Tannerella sp. | reverse complement strand
TGCTCTATTGAAAATTCGTCTAATTAATTTCATCTATCTTTCTTCGTTTAATATCGTGTAAAAATGTGAGTCAGTAGTAGGGGCGAACCTGTGTGTTCGCCCGTACAGGCGGGTAGCCGGCGGGAACGCCGCACATCTCCATACCGGGATACGGCAACAGGCGCCTCATCTGCCTACTATCTACTGATTCCCCAAGACCAAGCCCGGTTTTCCTAAAATCAAGCATGGTTTTCCCAGAACCAGGCATGGTTTTCCTAAAATCAAGCATGGTTTTCCCAGAACCAAGCATGATTTTCCTAAAACCAAGCATGGTTTTCCCAAAATCAAGCATGGTTTTCCTAAAACCAAGCATGGTTTTCCTAAAACCAAGCTCGGTTTTCCTAAAACCAAGCGTGGTTTTCCCAGAACCAAGCGTGGTTTTCCTAAAACCAAGCCCGGTTTTCCCAAATTCTCTAATGTAAAATACTGAATTTTGAAACACGGAGACACGGAGAACACAGAGACCGGCTCCGCGGCAGAACGCCGTGTTTTCTCCGTGTCCTCCTGTGCATGATAAGAACTTACACAGGCCACAGAGGGGGAACTTCGTACCGCAGAGAAGCGAATCTCCGTGTTCTCTGTGTCTCCGTGTTGATAATTTATTCTTTATGTCCATACACAAAGTCATGTTACGTGCCGTATCATTCATAATTCATAATTTGTAAAGGCGTGCGTCATTCCATACCCAAGGCGTTGCCATTGGGCTGGGTTATGCCGGGCTTTCAGCCCTTCGCCGTTACTACAGATTCGCATTAACCACTAACCATTAACCACTAATCACTAATCACTAACCACTAATCACTGACTTTGAAGACTTCTCCGCGGTTCAGTTTGACGATATAAACCCCGGAAGGTAGAGGTGTCTGGACGGTTTTGCCTGCCGCGACCGGGATACGTTTCAACAATATCCCCGCCAGGGTATATACTTTCGCTTCATCGTCGCGGACGGAAGCGATATACAGCTGTTTGCCGGAAACCCATACGCGCGGAGCTTCGACACCTTCATTTCCGGTACCCGTTCCCGCCGCCACCTTCAGGGTGACACGTACCGACTCGCGGACAACACGTATGCGCACCTCATAGCTGCCGTCGCCGTTATGTTCGACCTTGACGCCAATCGAATCGGGCACATGCCGGTCGGTTGTCACGAGCGGCGGCATACCGGCATACGGCCCGGTCGGCTTCACCCGGAAGATAAAGTCCGAGCCGCCGTGGACGCTATAGACGCCGGCCATCGGCGAGGTATTGAGATATTCCGCCTCCGGCAGCGCAACCCGGTGCTGAACGGCCATGTTGACGCCTTCCTCTATGGGGATGACCGTCGTTTCGCAGCCGTCCGGCTCGCGGAACAGTATCCTTTTCCCGGCATTCTGCATTTCGAGCGTGGAAGCCGGCGACCATGCGTCGCTCCAGTGCATGCCGCCGTCGAGACTGCGCTGCAGGCCGGGCGAACCGCCTTTCAGCAGCTTGAAGTAACCGGCATACCGGGTCGTGACGGGGATATAAATCACATCTTCCGCCTTCGGACGGTTGTACAGCCGGAACCGGCAGGTCGCGCCCGGCAAACCGTCCGGCGTGATGACGATGCCGACCGAGTCGCCTTCCAGTCCGGCCGGTACGGCCCGCGTGCGGAACGAAAAGGTCACCTCCGTCTGTCCGGCGGGCAGCATCACCTGCGCCGGCAGCTTGCCGCCGTCCGGGGCAGCGAGGTAATCCGACAGCCCGCTGTACGCGAGGGTAATCCGGCGGTCGGAAGCGGAGACCGGATACGTCTGCCTGAACGATTGCAGGCAGTCCTCGTACCAGTTTTTCGAAACCTGTACCGAGAAATGAAGCGTCTTTGGCGCCGCCTGTTTGCCGGCGTTATTGGTCAGCCGGTCGCCCCTGAAAAGAAGCGTATAATCGCCCTGTCCGAAATGCCCGGCAACCGTCACGCGGGTTCCGCGGAGAACGGGCTTCCATCCGGTATAAAGCGTCCCGTTCCGGCGGATTTCAAGCAGGCCGGCGATATTGGCAGGGTCTGCCGCGACGCTGTTCACAAAGAAACGGTTGACGCCTGCGCCCGTTCCGTGAGGAGCAATATCAAGGAAACATCCGTTCATGTCGGAAAGGAACGTCATGCCGTCCGCGATGCTGAACGTGACGGCCGGCACGTCGCTGCGATACGTCAGGCGGGTCGTATCGGACGCCCTGTAAGTGGCGGCGCCGTGCGATTCCCGTGCGGCGCCCTTCCGTATGGAGATTTCCATCACCTTCCCGTCCGGAGCGGCGGGGTCGGGCGTCACGTCAAACGTCCAGACGGCAGCGCGTGCGGGCGTCCCCGACGGACCGGACATGGCCATGCCGGAAACGGTTCCGAAGTTCACGGTCACATCGGCGGCGGTCAGTCCCGATACCGGCTGGTCGAACGTCGCCGTCATGCCGAACGGACTGCTGCCGGCCGTGGCAATCGCCGGCGTGAGCGTCAATACCGGAGGATTTAACGTGTACGCGACGGGCAGGACAAACGTTTTGACGTCGTCCGGCAGGGTTCCGTTCCTTGCCGTCACGGTGACCGTCGTGTTCGTACCGGCAGCCGGGGGCAACGGCGTGCCGCTGATTTCCCCGGTCGTAAAATCAAAGCTCAGGCCGGCCGGCAGGGGGACGTCGAGGTCAAACGCCGGCGCCGGCATTCCCGCCGCCTGTATCCTGAAAGCATACGGGAGATTCACGAAGGCCGCGGGAAGCGTATCCGTAACGGTCGTGATTTTCGGCGCGGCGGCCGGGCCGGAAGCGCGAACGGTCATCGAATAGGTTTTCGAATCGACGCCGAGCGCATTGCCTGCCTGGATGGTGAATCGGGCGTATTCGGTTTTCGCGGGCGTCCCGCGGATGATTCCGGCAACCGGGTCTAACGACAGTCCGTCCGGCAGTTTTCCGGAAATGACGGAAAGCACCGGCGCCGGCTTCCCCGCAACCGTAAGGGTAACGGGGGCGATGGGGATGCCGAGCACCCCGTCAGGCACCGCTCCGGCAAGCGGAGCGGCAATAGACGGGGCTGCCGGCAAAAGAATCATAACAGTACATGATTTAGCGTCGCTCCCCCCTGCATTGACCGCCGTCACCTCGAACGGGAAGGTTCCCGCCGAGCGGGGCGTTCCGTGCAGCCGTCCGTCGGCTTCCAGGACAAGACCCGGAGGCAGACTGCCGCTGCTGATGGATAATGCAGGCGCCGGAGCGCCGGAAATGATTAGGGGTTCATCATAGGTTACCCCCACCCAGCCATCCGGCAAAGTGACGGCACCAATCTGCGGAGCCGTGGCCGGCCCTGTGCCCAGATGAATGACAGCCGGACGGCTCGCCCGGTCGGGCGTCTGCACGCCGGCTGAGGGCGCTTCGCAGAATAGCTTCAGCACATAAGCGCCGTTGGCCAGGCCGGGAGGAACCGGAATATTCACCGTCCCGGAAGACGCCGTCGCTTCCGCTATTTTTCCATAATAGAGGGCGTCCCCGCCCTGTTTCTCAAGTACGCAGGAGATATACCGTCCCGCGCCGGCGCTCAGTCCCGAATAGTTCAGCGACAGCTGACTTCCGGCCGTTGCATTTTTATAGGTTCCGTCGTCGGACGAACCGAGCGTCAGTGCGCTGCTGACCAGCGTCAGTTTCAGCGTGCCGGAGGCGGAGGCGGATAAGGCGGTCAGAGGCGCGCCCGGCGACCAGGCCGGTTTGTTTGCATCCGAAAACAGAACGACGGCGTCTTTCGACAAATGCAGCGCCGGACGGATGCGTGCCTGCAGTCCGTTGCTCAGCCCGTCGAAGGTGTTGACAGCGCCGTTCGCCTGTACATAAGATGCATATCCTGCAAAAGGGCCGGCGCTGTGGGTGCGGAGCAGCCAGCTGTCGGCCACGCTCCAGGGGTCGGCCGTATTTTCGTACGAAGCGGCGTAATCCGTATTGACGCCCTGACGGTCAGCCGCCCCGGCAAAGAACACGCTGTCTTCCGCGGCCAGCAGGAATACGTGGTCCTGCGTGGTAATGCCGTCCGGGTCTTTTCCGAATCCCACGGTCGGATTGGCTACGGACGAAAGTACGATGGCATTCTTTTCATCTGCCGAAAAATAATCTGTCTGTACGGGCGTCGCCGTCGAACCGTTGAAGAAATCGGATTCCAGTCCGGCTCTCAGCGTCGAGCCGCTCCATGTCGCGGCGGAGGCGGAGGCATGATAGGGCCGGCAGTCCAGTATCCGGTCGGCAACGAGCAGCAAGCCCTGGGCATTATCGGTCAGCACCCGCCACGTCACCGGCTCCAGCGCAAAGTAGGACTGGTAAGGCTGGGGCGGATTCTGTCCGTCCCGGTGCCGGTGGTCCCGCTTCAACACGTAAGGCCGGGCGGGCGGGGCGATGTAATATCCTCCCTGCGTACATCCCAGAAATTGCTGGGGATATTGCCCGAAGAACACCGTATTTCCCGCTGCCTGCCGGGCATTGCCGGCAAAAAGTTGCGCGGCAACCGGCTGCCATGCGATTCCCATCCAAACAGCCAGCGCCACGCAACGCACCGGGAAGCTTTCTGCGAAGGTCGTTTTCATAGCTATTTTCTCCCGGTGCTGGGTCCATATAGTAAACATTTTTTTCATAACAATATTACCGTTAATTCATTTCAATTGCATAATGGCGATTCGGAACGCCGGTCGCAAGGCACGGTATGGCGCAGCGAAGATTCCGAAAGGCCGGGATTGTCCTGCGACAGCCCCGGCCAAAACGTGAAATCAATGTTCCTCCCTTATAAAAGGATGGTTACAGTTGCTTCATTTTTCTTCTCTCTGTTTCTTCCAAATCTAAATGCGGGGACAAAAGTAGCGCATCCTTTTTCCCCGGAGCTTGTCCAATCTTGCTTTTTTTATTCCCGTCAAACGGACTGACGTTCAGTAAATTCTTCAAACAGGGGAATGGGAAACGGTTCTCTGTAATTCGAAAATTTGTGGAGAAAAGGTGCGCAACTCAAATTGTCGCATCACGCCGCAGGCGTAGCACGATGCAACATTTTGAAATGCTCCCTTGCTTACAGCGCAATCTCGTTTCCCGAAATCAGGCCGTTGGTGATCGCATAGAACGTCAGGCCGGGGACGGTCTTGATTCCGAGTTTGGAGGTGATGTTTTTCCGGTGGGTCAATACCGTATTCAGGCTGATGTACAGCTTGTCGGCTATTTCCTTGTTCATCAGCCCTGCGACAATCAGCTGAAGTACCTCCCTTTCACGGGCGGAGAGTTCCCGGCTGCTTTCCATGAGACCCGACGGATTTTCTTCCTGCATCGCCTGCCGCAACTGTCCGATAATGACTTCCTGCGGCGCCAGGATGGGCAGGTATGGCCAGGCGTTTGCCGCCGCCGCTTCATCCCGGTACAGGATACAAACGGTTTTGTTGCGTATGGGCAGGAAGAAATCGGCATGGGCGACAAAAAGTTCCGGCAGAATGAAATAAAAGTCAAACACCTCCTTTTCCGCCGAAGCGAACGCCTCGAACGAAGAAAAACGGGTGATTTCCACCGGCGAAAAATAATCGGTCAGTAGACTTCGCAACCCGATGCTCTGAAGCGTGTCGGGCAATAGAATGGCAATTTGTCGGGGTTTGGACATGGGCTGTCAGAGGCCGTTATGCTCCATTTCGGCCACCACGGTTTGCAGAATACGGTACCGGATACGGTTATGCTGCTTGATGTCCCGGCTCAGTGTGCTGACGGAAAGAATCACCGCATGGCAGAGATTTTCATCATATTCGCCCGTGAGATGCTTGATCATGATGTGCCGCATGTCCGTCAGCAGCGCTTCGATGGCGTCTTCGCTTTCGTCGGCGCCGTCCGTCGCAAGCGGGAGGAGGCGCTCCTTCGCCTGCCGGGCGCTCAGCGCAACGCAGTAGGGAAACCATTCGTTTTCATCCTTTTGGATGCGCTTCATCAGTCCGTCCTTGAATGAGTCGAATATCCTGCCTATCAGTTCAAGTGAATGATTGTCCGGATTGCTCATCGAGATGAACGAACGCAGGTGGCGTTCGATGTTCGGCAGCTGGTGACGCCGGTAATACTGATTCGTTTTTGTCAAATAATCAATAATGAGCGAGATATGGAATCCCTGCAGTTTCTTTTCCGGGAAATAGTCTTCGTTCAGGAATGTATTAATCATCGTCAGGAAAAAGTCCGTGTCCAGATTCAGTTTCCTGCAAATTTCCTCTACCTGCGCGTCGCCCAGACCCAGGTAGATGCCAAACCGGTGAATGACGGGAATGAGCGAGGGGTTTTCTTCTACCACCTCGCTCAACTGCATGTCGGAATATACTAACGACATAGTTTTTTCAGGCTTGCGCCCACTGATCGCGCAGAAGCTGTACGGCGGCCGTGACGGTAGCGGCGCGGTCTTCGCTCTGGCAGCCGCATTCGAAACTGACGTACTTGTCGTAGCCTATCATCTTCAATCCTTTGAATCCGGCTACGTAGTTGTCGGCCTCGCCGTCCTCGCCGGGCATCGAACGGCGTTTCCGGCTGGCCATGTGCACGTGCTGCAAATACTTCCCGGCGGAAAGGAATGCGCCCATGTCACACGTTTCTTCCCGCGTCATGTGCCAGAAGTCGCCCAGACAGCGGACGCCCGGATTGTTGATGTCGCGACAGATGGACGCGGCATCGGCTACCAGACGCAGATAGAATGCTTCCCCGCGGTTCAGCGGCTCCAGAATGATGGTCGTGTTGTGCTGCGCGGCGAACGTGCCCATCCGGTCGAACTGTTCGCACAGGAAATCGCGCGTCTCCTGCGTATGCGGCTTCACCGGCACCTGACTGTTGAACGCCGGCACGATGATGACGCCCGTCGAACCGAGTTCGCCCGCGGCCGTGAGGATTTCGTGCATCGTGTCGATACATTCCTGGCGTACTTTCTCGTCTTCCGAGAGAATAAACCCGGAAAATCCGGCACAGATGGCGCTCACTTTGATATTGCGGCCGTTCAGGGCATCCTTGAATTCCTTCACGCGACCGGCAAGACCTCGCCCGCCCGGTTCAAAACCCGTGATGCCCAGTTTTTCCATGAAATCAAACTTCTCGCTCAGGCTGGCGCCCGGAGGCGTTCCTTCCTGAAACGAGAGGTTCAGTTTCACGTCCTTGCCCTTGCAGCAGGAGCTTTCGCCTTCCCTGCAACAAGCGGCCTTTTCCCTGCTTCCTCCACAGGCGGACAAGGCGGCGCCGCCGGCTGTAGCGGCGGCTGCCTTTAAAAAGTTTCTCCTGTCCAGCGCCATAACTTAACGTGTTTGGTTACCCTGGGGCTGCCCTGCAATGTGGATGTAATCCGGCAACTTGAATTCTTTCCCGTTACCGAATCCGTTGATCTCCATCTTCTTTGCGAGGTCGAGGTCTTTCGGATACAGATTCAGGTCGGAAGCCGTCATTTCGTCCCACGTCACCAGCTTTCCGCTGTAGGCCGATTCGCGTCCCATGATGGCCGCCATGTTGGCGACAGCCGTTTCGGAGGCCTGTTCAATCAGTTTCCCGCTGCGGATGTGATTAATCCAGTTCACGTGTTCCAGCGTGTACGGGTCAATCTGCTTGTAAGCGGCTTTTTCCGCTTCCTCGTCGTATTTCCAGACCACATTTCCTTTCAGGTCTTTGATTACATGCCCGTTCGTACTTGACCAGGAGCCTCTCGTGCCCTGGAAGAACTCGCTTACCGTACCGCCGGTTTCGTGTACCTGGCGGCACATGCTGTGCACGTGGATGCCGTTTTCCATCTCAAAGTCGATGCTGAAATTGTCGAACTGGTTGCCGGTGACGCGGCGCTGACGCGAGCCGAAGCCCAGAGCAGTTTTCGGTTTCAGACCGGTAAACCAGGTCAGCACATCCAGGTTGTGTACATGCTGTTCCACAATGTGATCGCCGGACAGCCAGATCCAGTTCACCCAGTCGCGGATCATCCATTCGCCGTCCGACCATTCAGGCTTACGGTCTTTGTACCACAACATGCCGCCGTTCCACCAAACCGTGCCGCCGGTGATTTCGCCGATGGCTCCGTTCATAATCTGCCTGTAGGATTCTACATAGCTGCGCTGGTGGTGACGCTGCGTACCGGTTACGACACACAGATTCTTTGCAACAGCCTGCTTGGCGGCAGCCATGATGGTGCGATAGCCGACGGGGTCTACGCAAATCGGTTTTTCGAGGAACGCATGTTTCCCTTTTTCCACTGCATACTGGAAATGAATCGGACGGAAATTGGGCGGCGTTGCCACGAGGACGAGGTCTACGCCACTGTCAATTACCTGCTTGTAGGCATCCAGTCCCGTGAAACGCATGGATTCCGGGATGTCGATGTTCCTGTCTTTTTTCAACTTGCCGGCCAAATCGTCTACACGATCTTTAAACGTATCGCCTAAAGCTGTGATGGTAATGCCGTTGGCGGCAGCCAAAAAGTTGAAAGCCGCTCCGGAGCCGCGTCCACCGCAGCCAATCACACCGGCTTTCAGTTCTTTACCGTCGGTAGCAAAGTCTACCAGGTCGGGTACGTAATACGTTCCCGGTTCTTTCAGCGGTTTAACCGCGTCACCACTGCCGCCCGAACTGCAACAGGAAGTAAGCACGGAGGCTGCACTTCCGGTTCCGACGACGCCTGCTGCTCCCGCTAATGCGGAGCTTCTCAAAAAGGATCTTCTACTGATACTGTTCTCTTTTTTCATGATTCACTTGAATTTAAAAATTGAATTAATAGATACTGTTCATTTATATAATTATTTGATAATTGATTCACCCGGTTCGCAAACAATCCGGAAACCGATGCCGCGAATGTCGGAGTACCACCAGATACT
Source organism: Tannerella sp. (assembly GCA_031263835.1). Taxonomy (GTDB): domain Bacteria; phylum Bacteroidota; class Bacteroidia; order Bacteroidales; family Tannerellaceae; genus Tannerella. The sequence continues at coordinate 2,998 of JAISEZ010000019.1, read as the reverse complement.
CTTGGGCTGTTGCGGATCGGTCTTCAGCCATGTATCGTGATGGCTGCAGTCGCGGGCTGCGGCGCGGAGGTCGGCAGCGTCGGACGTATAGTTTCCACCGCGTACCACCCATTCTTCGCCCTCCGTCACCAGCGGATTCGTCACTTCTTCGCCGCTTTTGGCGTAGGCTTCGGGATCGTATTTGTCGGCGCAATATTCCATCACGTTCCCGAGCATATTCTTCAGCCCGAAAGGATTGGCTTTTACGCTAACTGCTTCCTGCGTTTTGTTCCGGCTGTTTTTGGTGTAGATTACGAACGCGCTGATGCTGTCGGTTTTCGCGTCGAAAAACTTGCGCCAGAATCCCTGGTCGGAATAGTCCTTCGGACTTCCGGAGAAAAAGTAAGGCGTTTCCGTACCGCCACGCGCAGCGTATTCCCACTCGGCTTCGGTCGGCAGGCGGTATTTCTTGCCCGTTTTCTTCGACAGCCACTGGCAGAACGTCTCGGCGGCGTAGTGCGTCATTGTGATGGCCGGCCGGTCGCCGTATCCCCAGCCCTGGTCGGGGTATCCGAAGGGCGGCGTCGGCCCGGAAATCGCATCTACGTTCGGGTCGCTGTTGTTGGCGTACACTTTTTCAGGCGGCGTACGGCCTTCGCTCGCCGTATTTCCGAAAAACGCCCAGAACTGATCCCAGGTCGTTTCTACTTCGGCCATGAAGAACGGACTGACGGTCACCGTCCGTACGGGCGATTCGTCTTCCCTGTGGAAAGGTTCCTTCTTTGTGCTGCCCATCCGGAACGTGCCGCCCGGAATGGCCATCATTTTGAACGAAACGGACGTGCCCGGTATCTGTTCGACATAATCGGCAAACGCCGTCACGGCCGTCGCTTCGCTGAAGACCGGTCTGATCGCGTTGGAAGCGGCCGTTCCCGCGCCGGGAATGCCCGTCATCTTCCCGTGTACATAATTCGGATTATAGTGTCCGACGTCCAGATGACAGCTGATACACTGCAAATCCAGTTTTTTCTCGTTTGCATCGTAATAGAGATGTGCGGTAATGCCGTCGTCCGTAATCCCTCCCGGGAAAAGATTCCTGTGACATTCCTTGCATGATTCGTTGGGGATATACTTCACCGCATGTTCCAGCTCGGACTTCACGTCCCAGTTAAAATCGGCGCTGTCCTTCGTCAGATACGACCATACGTCCTTGATGCCCAGATTGGCTTTGGCCATGTAATGGCTGACCGTCTGATGTTTCGGCGGCAAATGGCAGTCCACGCAGTGAACGGTCACGCCGCTACGGTTGTTGACATGTGTGGACAGCTTCCAGCTGTCTTCGGCGTGGGGATGGACATGACACATCATACACGACTCGTCGGTGGAGTAGTAAACGGACAGTTGATATAACGCGATAAAGCATATCACACCAAGCAGGAAACCTGCCAGCAAAAAAAAGAGTCCTCTTCTTCTCTTCTTGGGATGAGGGTAATACGAACCAGGTGACATTCTATAAAAATACTGTTTTTAAAATTCGGCAGTAAAAGTAGTGTTTTTTTCTTACATGAAACAAATTCGGGTTCAAAAATTCGATGATTCAAAGATTCAAAGGTTTTCGGCAGGAACGGTCAGCCTCGCCGAAAACCCTTGAATCGTACGTGACCATAAAAAATAAATTATAAACACGGAGACACGGGGAACACGAAGAAAGGCACGGCGGAACGCCGTGTTTTCTCTGTGTTCTCTGTGCAGGAAAAGCGTTTGCCCGGAGGCCACAGAGGAGGAACTTCGTTCTACAGAACAGCAAATCTCCGTGTCCTCCGTGTCTCCGTGTTGATATTTTATTTTCCATGTCCATACACAAAGTCATGCCCGTATAATTCATAATTTATAACTGATGTTACGCATGGCATATATTTGTTCATTGCAGGTCGACGCCGGAAGGCGTTCAGGATGGATAGCCCCGTGCAAGCCGCAGGCGCAGCCCGGGGACACGGGCTTACCCTCCCGTATCCGAATTGCGACGCAGTTCAACCCGCTATTCTTATGATTTATGCAAGCAAAACGCATAATTTCTTTCATAAAGACTGTTATTTTTGATCACGGCAAACATACGCAACACGAGTTTACCCCTCACAGCGTTTATTATCAGCATTTTGTTTTTGCCTTTCGCCACTTTTCGGAGATAATAATCATGCAGTTCGCCTTTCGTCCGTGTGGCAACACACAGGGCAGCCATGTGCAAAAGAGCCTTAATACTTTTGTCCGCCCGGCTGGAGACTTTGGACCGGGAGCGTACCGATGAGCCGGAATCATACTTAAAGGGAGCAACCCCGGCATGGCAGCAGAACCTGCGTGCACTGTCAAAATTGCGGAATGCGCCGGTTTCTACAGTCATCTTGACAGCAGTTCTTTCGCCTGTCCCGTCTATGGAAAGCAACAGTTCGTGCCGGCGCTTAAGCGTTTTATCGCTATCTGTCAGATTCCGGATTCCGGCTTCAATTTCATCGATAGCCGCTTCCAGTTCCTTCAGCATCCGATCCACACGCCGGGCTTTGTCCCGATAATCATCCGGATTCATAAACCGCTTCCGATCGGTAAGCTGTCCCTGATATTTACCTTTATCGCACATATACATATCGCGTTCGCCGACAGGCTGTTTCAAGGTTGCCGGATTCTTTTGCGGCAGGGAAAACAGACGGACTTTATCCTGAAAACGAATCGCATATGCGGCTGTTTTACGGGCATCCAGCCTGTCGTTCTTACCGCGGTCAAGTCCCGATGAATGTTTTATCTGCATCGCATTTTCCATCCACAGATCTATGCATAATTCTTCGCAGGCACAGCCAGGCGGATAACCGTACTGACCCGTGTATTCAGCACAGATCAATACTTCCGGCGCTTCCTTCCCGTAACGCTTCAGGACATTCCGAAGGGAACTCCGGATGGCCGGCGTGCTGTTTTCCACTTCCTGTTCCAATACGGGCTTCCCATCCGAATAGAGGCATAAGTCCGGTTT
>JAISEZ010000314.1 GCA_031263835.1 Tannerella sp. | reverse complement strand
GCGGGCAGATGTCGGCCTGGTACATCTTCTCCGGCATGGGCTTCTATCCGGTTGACCCGGTAGCAGGCGAATATGTGCTGGGAGCGCCGCAAATCAAGCGGGTGACGCTGGAACTTCCCGGCGGCAAAATGTTTACGGTCAGGGCAAACAACCTTTCCCCGGCGAACAAATACGTACAGGCTATCCGCCTGAACGGACAACCCGTCGCCGGAAAGACAGTAAAATATGATGATATCAAAAACGGCGGCCTGCTCGAATTTGATATGACAGATAAGTTATAAAAATACGACTTCCTGCCGGCAAATGAATCGGAAGGCATCGGTCGGGGGGCCGACCGTACCGTCCCGGAACGGTTCCCGGTAGACCGCTATGGCGTCAACCGGCTGACGGGCGACACCGGCCCCTCCATCGGCGCTTACGAATATGTTTATCAGGAAGAAGAAAATAAAAATTAATCCATCAGGCCAGTATGTCAATGCGGGAACGGGCAATTATTTTATTCTCACATTAGATGGATCTATGACAATGCATCTGCAACGTTTGTATGGACATAAAAAATCAATTATCAACACGGAGGCACAGAGAACACGGAGATTCGTTTCTCTGCGGAACGAAGTTCCCCCTCTGTGGCCTCCGGGTAATCTCTTTCCCTGCACAGAGAACACAGAGAAAATGCGGCGTTCTGCCGGAGAACCGGTCTCCGTGTTCTCCGTGTCTCCGTGTTTCAAAAATTCAGTGTTTCCGGCAGGAACTGCCGGCATCCGCTTTCACTTCGCACGGCATGATTTTGTGTATGGACATAAAATTTGCTCATTCTCACATTCTCACATTGGCTCATTCTCATAATATTTTTGTGGCTCATGAAGTATAATTTTCTTTTTCTGTTTTTTTTCGGTCTGTGTCTGCCTGTGCCGGAGCGTGGGTACGCGCAGAAAACGCGCATGGTGGAGTTCCGCGTCATGTTCTACAATGTGGAAAACCTGTTTGATACGGAAGACGACCCGCATACGCTCGACAATGAATTTCTGCCCGCCGGCAGGCGACGCTGGACGCTCTTCCGCTATTATGCCCACCTGAGACAGACCGCCCGCGTAATCAGCGCCGCGGGAGAATGGGACACCCCGGCGCTGGTCGGACTTTGCGAGGTGGAAAACGATTCCGTCGTCACTCACCTGCTGACCCGTACGCCTCTGAGGGCGCAGCGTTACCGGTACTGCATGACCGGGGGACACGACATCCGCGGCATCAATAATGCCCTGCTCTACCAGCCGGACAAGTTCCGGTATCTCGGTCATGAATCCGGCCGCATCCGTTTCACCAACAGGCGCAAACGTTCGCGCGACATTCTTCACGTCTGGGGACGGGTCATCACGGGCGATACGCTGGATGTGTTCGTCTGTCATTTTCCCTCCCGTTCCGGCGGCGTGAAGGAGACGGAACGGGACCGGCTGGATGCCGCCCGGCAGGTGCGTCACATGTCGGACTCCCTCTACCGCATCCGGCGAACGCCGAACCTGCTGGTGATGGGCGATTTCAACGACACGCCGGCCGATACAAGCATCCGGGCGCTGACCCTGTCCGCCTCTTCCGCACGGACGCTGCTCAATCTCTTTGCCGACGAAGCGGCGCTGAATGCGGAAGGCACCTATAAATACCGGGGCGAATGGTCGCAGATTGACCAGATGATGGTCAGCAGGTCATGGAAGAGATACCTGAAAGAAGGCAGTCCGCGGATTTTCAGCGAGCCGTTCCTGATGACGGAAGACAAAAGCAGGGGACTGCGGCCGAAAAGGTCGTACTACGGATTCAAATACGAAGGCGGATTCAGCGACCATTTGCCGATTCTCGCCGACTTTTTACTGCCTCTGGCCAACTAACCGGAAAGGAGGATGAAGATGTATTTTTGTATGAACATAAGGAATATAATATCAACACGGAGACACAGAGACCTCTCCCCCGACCCCTCCCCACAAGGGAGGGGAGAGCGCAGCGGTAGAACGCCGTATTTTCTCCGTGTCCTTCGTGCAGGAAAAGAGATTACCCGGAGGCCACAGAGAAAGAGCTTCGTTCCGCTGAACGACGAATCTCCGTGTCCCCCGTGTCTCCGTGTTAATAATTCATTTTCAATGCCCGTGCGCAAAACCGTGCGGCGTGCAGTATATCATAAAATCGTATGGCCGGCTCTTCTTGCGGGATGGAGCCTTTTTTTCGCGGAAGCGCAGCCGCTGCGCAATCCGCTTGACTTTCCGGCTTCCCTGAGCGGGAACTTCGGCGAGCTGCGGGCGAATCACTTTCACTCGGGCATTGACTTCAAGACGCAGGGCGTGGAGGGAAAAAGCGTACACGCCGTGCAGGACGGATATGTCTGCCGGATTGCGGTAAGTCCCTGGGGATATGGAAATGTAATCTACGTGGCGCACCCGGACGACAGCCTGATGACGGTATACGGTCATTTGCAGCGGTTTTCCGGAGCGGTTGCCGACTGGGTGACGGAACAGCAGTACGAAGCCGAGCGTTTTGCGGTCGACCTGACGCCCGAACCGGAACAGTTTCCCGTCCGCAGGGGCGACGTCATCGGCCTCAGCGGAAATTCAGGCAGTTCGGGCGGCCCCCACCTGCATTTTGAGGTGCGCGACCTGCACACGGAGGAACCTCTCGACCCGCTGCCCTTTTATGAAAAGCAGATACGGGATTCGCGTCCGCCCAAAGTACGGGCGGTGATGGCGCATCCGGTGGAAGGCCGGGGCGCGGTGAACCGCTCTTCCCTCAGGCAGCAGTGGACGCCCGCTGTCCGGCGCGACGGCACGGCGGGCCTGAGCGAGCGGATAGAAGCCTGGGGCGAGGTCGGATTCAGCATCCAGGCAAACGACTACATGGACGGGACAGCGAATATTTACGGCGTCAGGGAACTGAGCCTGTCTGTCGACGGCGTGGAAGTATTCCACAGCGCCGTCGACCGGTTTTCCTTCGACGAAACGCGCTACCTGAATGCGTGGGTGGATTATGAAACCTGGCGCGAGCGGCGGGCCTTCTTTGTGAAAACGTTTGTGGAGCCGGGCAACCGCCTGCGTTTCATCACCGCCGTGAACAGAGGGATTCTGACCGTTGACGAACCGCGCGTGTATCACCTTGTCTTTCTCCTGACGGACGCCTTCGGGAACAGCGAAACCCTGGCGGTGGACGTCGTCGGGAAAGAGCAGGAAATCCCGCTTCCCGACAGGCGGGGGACGACGCCGTTTTTCCGTCAGGAAGACAGTCGCTTCGGAGAAAAGGGCATCCGCCTGCTGATTCCCGAAAAAAGCCTGTACACGCAGCTGGATTTCCGGTACAGCCGCCGGGAAGATACGGCGTATTTTTCCGACGTCCACCGGCTCCACGACCGGCCGGTAGCGCTGCACCGTCCGGCGCGGCTGTCGCTGTTTCTGCTGCGCGACGGGCCGGCGGAGACGCGTTCATACGGCATTGTCTCGCTGCGCAACGGACAGCGGTCATGGACAGGCGGCGTTTACCGGGAAGGCTGGCTGGAGGCGGACATCCGGGAACTGGGACTGGCTTACGCGATTGCGGCGGATACGGTCGCCCCGAAAATCACGCCGGTGAATGCCGCGCAGTGGGTTCGCGACGGGGCAGTCACCTTCCGCCTGACGGATAACCTGAGCGGCGTGGAATCGTACCGCGGGACAATCGACGGGCATTATGTCCTGTTCGAGATGGACGGCAAGAAGGCGCTAATCAGGTACGCCTTCGATTCCCGCCGCCTGTCGCGCGGGAAACACGTTTTATCCCTCACCGTCCGGGATGCCTGCGGCAATATGGCCGGCTACGAAAAGACGTTTGCGTGGTAAAATAAGATAGTAGTTAGTAGTTAGTAATGCGAATCAGTAGTTAGTAGATAGTAGTTAGTAGTTAGTAGGGGCGAAATGCTTTCGCCCGCAGGGCGGCCCAATGTCATCAGGTTAAGGGCTGAAAGCCCTGTATCAATAGCACAGGGCAACGCCCTGTGGGGAAAAGGCGCCACCCGTCACCAAGCCCTGCAAGGGCGGAATCAAATCGAATAACCGGATTCCGCCCCGGTGGGGCTTGGTTGATGTGGTGCGTCCTGTTCGTAGGGCGCTGCCCTACGCTATTGATTATCGGGCTTTCAGCCCTTAACCTG
>JAISEZ010000051.1 GCA_031263835.1 Tannerella sp. | reverse complement strand
CACGGCTTTTCCTGTTCGGGCGCTTTGGATGGCGGCTTCCAGAATACGCACAACCAGTACGTTGTTTTCGAGCGAAGCCGGGTCGAAAGGCGTTACCTGTATCCCGTTCCGGACGACGGCTTTCAGGTAATAAAACGAATCATTGTACGGCGGCTCCAGTCCGGGCGGCGTGACGGCGGTTTCCTTCCGATCCCGGTATACCCGCATCCGCGTCGGGGTGTCCTGATAGATATACCCCCTGCTGCCGTATATATGCATGTCCTTGCGGCTCATCGGCCAGTTCCACGACACCATGATCTGCACCGTCGCGGAAGGATATTTCACGACAATGGTCGCGTCGTCGTCCACCTTCGGATATTTGTCCGGCTTCTGACGGTTCAGTACGCCGTACACGCTTTGCGGCTGCTCGCCGTTCAGGAGCCACGTGGACAGGTTGGCGCCATAGCAGCCGAAATCAATTACCGCTCCGCCCCCGTTCAGTACCGGGTCGGTCAGCCAGTCGGTAAACGCTTTCCCGCAGCCAATCTCAAACGGCCCCTGATGACCGTCGTACACATTGATGCGCGTAATCGTTCCTATCTCGCCGTTCCGGACGGCCTGATACGCCGCATGATTCGTGTCGTACCAAGACGTTTCGTAGTTCGTCAACACCCGGATATTGTATTTTCGCGCCAGGGTTTCCATCTTCGCGGCATGTGCTCCATTCACGGCCAGCGGCTTCTCCACCATGACATGGATGCCCCGCGGAGCGCAGGCTTCCACTACGCGCAGATGGTCAAAAATCGAGCCGTAGGCAACGACGGCTTCCGGCTTCGTCCTGTCCAGCATCTCATCCAGGTCGCCATAAAAAAGCGACGCATCAATCTTCCCGCGAAGACCGTTGTCTTCGCGTATCTGCGCGTCCTGTTCGTAGGCGCCTGCCACCACAAAATCGCCCCGGTCTATCCGCCGGACGACTTCGGCCAGATGACCGTGGGACAGTCCGGCTACCGCCAGCCGCAACGGCCGGCTCTCCTGCCCCGAAAGAGCGAATGGCAACAGTCCGCAGGCGAACCGGATGATGTATCGTATCTTAAACAGACTTTTCATTGAATTGAAAATTGGAAGTTGGGAGTTGAAAGTTGAAAATCGGGAAACTTCCCGGTTGAACTGCGCGTTTTCGCATTTGAACATTCATTTTCAACTTTCAATTTGAATACGGGGGTGCATCAAAAAGTCTTCCAAACAGTATTTTCGAGCCGGTCGAATTAAATAAACAAAAATCAATTTCTCATGGCGTCTGGTACCCGGCTTTGAATACGGAATGAAAGACTTTTGACTCATCCCCGTTGTGAGAGAGATTCCCTATAGCGCCTCCTTCGGGGCCTGACCCGGTCTGGGCGCTACGCCTTCGTGATAGTCGGGCAGGGCTCCCAGTTCGTACTTGTCAGGGCCGTAACGCAGATCGGAGGCCATGATTTCGTCCCACGTAATGGCTTTACCCGTGTAGGCGGCTTCGCGTCCGAGAATCGCTATCTGCGTGGAATAGGCCAGGTCTTCCGCCTGATTGATTTTCTTTCCCAAACGGATGGATTCAACCAGATGGATATGTTCCTGATCATAGTGATTCTTTTCCGGTTTCGTCTTGTCGAACTGCCAGATGATGTTGCCGCTGTAATCTTCCAGACGGACATTCCCGCTGCCCGTGGTAAACATTCCTTTGGTGCCGTACACCTGTTCGGAAACATTCCCATCGCAACCGTCAATCTGGCGGGCGGTGGTCAACATTCTCCGGTTCTGATCATAGTAATAATCCACGCTGAAGAAGTCGAAAATATCACCCGTAAGCCGCTGCGCCCGTCCGCCGAAACCGACCGCGCGAACCGGACGCATGCCCATAAACCATGTCACGATGTCGATATTGTGAATCGCCTGATCCAGGATGTGGTCGCCGCTCAGCCATTTGATGTTGAACCAGTTCCGGATGTTGTATTCCATATCGCTCCATTCGGGACGCTGTTTTTTGTTCCACCATGCGCCCTGGTCCCAGTGCGCCGCGCCGGATACGATTTCGCCGATGGCGCCGTTGCGCACCTGCACGTAGGCTTCCCAGTACGCCCGCGAATGACGCCGCTGGTTACCCGTAATCACCGTCAGTCCCTTGTTTGTGGCCACCCTGGCGGCGGCAATGACGGTGCGGATGCCCGTCGGATCGACTGCGCAGGGCTTTTCCATAAACACATGCTTCCCGGCTTCTACCGCCGCCTTGAACTGTTCCGCCCGGAAATGCGTGGGCGTGCAGAGCAGCACGACATCGATTTCGGGCATGGCCAGCACTTTCTGATAGGCGTCAAAGCCGAAGAAACGGTTGGCTTCGGGCACTTCATTGTTAAACTTCTCCAGCAGGATTTTCCGGCTGGCGTCCATCCGGTCGGGGAAAATATCCGCCATGGCGATGATGGACAGGTTGGGGCCGGCTTTCAGAAACTGCGTGGCGGCGCCCGTACCGCGGTCGCCACAGCCCACCAGCGCCGCTTTCAGGGGTTTTCCGTCCGGGGCGATGTCCACAAAGGAATACATACCCAACTCTTCCGGAGTAAATGTCTTTGAAGAAGCAGATTTGCTCTGTTCTCCCGTACTGCATGAGGCCAGCGATACCGAGGCCATTCCCAAAGGAAGTCCTGCGCCTGCCAGCGCCGAACTCGCTAAAAAATCACGTCTTTTCATGACTCT
>JAISEZ010000300.1 GCA_031263835.1 Tannerella sp. | reverse complement strand
TGTTTTGCAATTTCCAACTTTTTCCCAAAGTGTCAATTCGTGTAAATCGCTTAATTATAAGTGAATTACATTTATGACTCACCGTTTTGCTTTTGCTTATTTTTGCGGAAATGGTTTTAAAAAAACATCGTGATGCTTTGCTGAAGACATCGTGATGTTTGACTGAAGACATCGTGATGATTTTTTTTAGGAAAGACAGGGGGGGAGGGAGCGACTTGAAAAGTCGGATTTTCATAACCGCAGGTCATCGACCTACGGAGCCCGACCTACGGAACCCGACCTACGAACCCCGACCCGATTCTCAGAAAGGATGCCGAACAGGTATTTTATATGCGAATTATGTATACTTTTGGGATCTATTATGATTTATGAAGAAATGAAAATGAGTACCGCAACAAAAAACAAATGGAAGAAAGCAATTCATGCCGTTACGGCTCTTGTGCTCTTGTGCATGATGGCGATTGCCTGTTCGCTGGACAGGGCGGAGATTGCATTTTACGTATCGCCGCAGGGCGACGACGCTCACACCGGGGCGATTGACGCGCCGTTTCGTACGGTAGAGCGGGCGCAACAGGCCGTTCGCTCCCTGAAACAGACCGGAGGATTCCCTCCCGGCGGACTGATTGTTTACCTGCGCGGTGGTGAATATCCGTTGCTCCGGACGCTGCATTTCACGGCGGAAGACGGCGGAAAGGAAGGCGGTCCGGTGATTTATCGCGCCTTTCCGGGCGAGGAGGTACGCTTCACGGGTGGACGGGAAATACGTTTCGAACCGTTGGCCGACGGCGCTGCACGAGCACGTATTCGCGCACCGCACGACCAGATTCTCCAGGCTGATCTCCGGGCGCAGGGAATCGACGACTTTGGCCGGCAGAAGGCAACCGGTTTCGGTCAACCGGCAGAAACGGCGCCGCTGGAACTCTTCTTTCACGGCGAACCGATGACTCTGGCGCGTTATCCGAACGCCGGCGAGTGGATGCGCATCGCTTCCGTGCCGCAAACGGGCGATACCCTCCTCGGCGGTGACGAACGGACGGGACGGGGCGTACATTATGGCCGCTTCGTCTATTCGGAAGACCGTGTAGCCGGTTGGCGGGAGAACGACGAAATTTGGTTGCAGGGTTACTGGACATGGGACTGGGCCGATTCCTACGTCAAGGTAGCGCGCATCGACGCGGCCCGGAAAGAGTTCATCCTCGCGCCGCCGTATGGCGTATATGGCTATTACCCCGGGCAGCGCTACTATGCCATGAACATCCTTGAAGAACTGGACACACCCGGCGAATGGTTCTTGGACAGAGCGGAAGGCCTCCTTTATTTCTGGCCGCCCGCCACGGTGGAAGAGGGCGCCGCCGTCGTCTCCGTGATGGAAGAACTGATGGTGCATCTCGACCATACGGAACACCTGCGCCTGGAAGGAATCACCTTTGAATACACACGCGGCAGTGCATTGAAAATGGAAGAAGGCTGCTACAATACGATTGGCGGCTGCATTGTCCGCAACATCGGCGGCGACGGCATCCGCATCACCGGCGGCCGCCACAACGGCGTCTCGGGTTGCGACCTCTATCACATCGGCGACGCCGGAATCGACGTCCAGGGGGGCGACCGGCTGACGCTGGAGCCGGGGCGTCACTTCGCCCTCAACAATCATATCTACCGCTACAGTCGCCTCAACCGAACCTATCGCCCGGCCATCCGGTTGAGCGGTGCAGGGAATCGCATGGCGCACAACTGCATCCACGACGCGCCTCACATGGCCGTATCCTTCAGCGGAAACGACCACTGCCTGGAGTATAATGAAGTATACGATATTGCGCAGGAAACAGGAGACGTAGGCGCCTTCTACATTGGCCGCGACTGGACGGAACGGGGAAATCTGATTCGTTACAACTACTTCCATCACCTGTCCGGCCCCGGGCTTTACGGCGTCAATGCCGTTTATCTGGACGATTTCGCTTCCGGCTCTACGATTCACGGCAACATTTTTTACCGGGCAGGCAAGGCGGCCTTCATCGGTGGAGGGAATGATAATACGGTCACAAACAATGTCTTTATCGACTGCACAGCTTCCATTCACGTGGATGCACGGGGCGTAAACTGGGCGAGCGTCTACATCGGGGAAGACGGCAACATGGAGCTATATCGGAAGCTAAAGGCAGTGAACCCTGCGCAGCCGCCCTACAGCGAACGCTATCCGGAGCTTGCGCGTTTACCGGGCTTCAGTCCCGGACAGCCGAAAGGCAATATATTCCGCAGCAACCTGAGCTACGGCGGAAAATGGCTTGACATAGAACAGGATGTAGACGAAGTGACAATAGAAGACAACTTCGTCTTGCGCGAAATCCCGCCCGGCGTCAACGCAGCCACCGGAAATCTGTATCCGGAGAACGAAAGCATACTGGAGCGCATTCACTTTCAGAAGATACCATTTGACCGTATCGGCCTGTATGAAGACGAATACCGGTCTTTTAAGCATTGCCCTGACTTTTCGACAAAATAGATGAGTCTCCGGGCTGACTTTTCGTTTTTAAGTAGTATGTTTGCCCTGCACCCCCTCTCATCTATCAAAAATCAATAAAGAATATAAAGAATCTTAAAATCGATTCGTTTCGTACCCGGTATCGAATGTATTACCGGTAAGACTTGTATATACACGCTTCAACTTACTAACATTGGTATTGAATAATTTTTAAACGAACTTTAAAATGGCGTCGGTAAAAGCAAAATTCAGAAAATCCAAACATGGAGGGAAGGAAGGGGTCGTTTACTTTCAGTTGATCCACAGGCGTAAGATAAAGTTGATCGCAACACGTTTTCGCTTATATCCTTTTGAGTGGGACATGCAACGGTCTACCGTAGTTATAACGGACGATACGGATAAGGAGCGCAACCTGTATCTGCAAAACCTGATGAGCAGCGTAAGGGTGGAGATACAGCAGGTAGGCGATTTAATTGCGATACTCGACCAGCGGGGCGACTATACGGCCGAAGAGCTGGCGGAATATTATGTCAACCAGGCGCTCGACGGTTATTTCTTCCCTTTTATAAAATACAGGATAAAGAAACTGACGTCGGAGAACCGCCTCAAAACCGCTTCCATATACGAAACCTCCCGGCGAAGTTTCTACCGTTTCCGGCAGGGCGAAGATATACAGATAGAGAAAATAGACGGGCCGCTGATGCAACGGTATGAAGCTTATCTGAGAGACAATAA
>JAISEZ010000254.1 GCA_031263835.1 Tannerella sp. | reverse complement strand
AACTCTTCAAATAATCGACTGTTCCCGATTTGCTTGAGGGTTGGCAAATGCGCGACACTACCAAATGCTTCAATATACTATCCTCTATTGCATCAAAACCTGTTTGCATCAAAACCTGATTTAAAATCATCTGTGTGCCATTAAGCGAAATATTTTCGATATTCTCAAGCACATGCTCTGTAACCAGTTTTTCTTCCTGCCGGCGAGTCTGTTCGGTGACTATATCACGAACGACACTTTGCACTGTAATCCATTTTTTACCCTGTTGATAAAGTGCGGCTATCTCTTTTTCATCAGAACTTATACCGACAGTTTTCAAATAGCGACACTTGCCGCTACTTTTATCGACAATCACAACACTTATGCTGCCTGACCTGTTCTGTTTTTTGCGTACATAACACTCTGCAAACATAATCATTTTTTTGCCCGCGACACCCATTTTGGTGTCGCAAAAATCACATGCAATTGATATATAGCATATTATAAATTCACTGAAATATAAGTGTCGAAGTCAGGAAATAATAGAATCTTCGGAGAATCTGAAAGAGAATTATAAGCCGGTCACTTCCATCAAAGGCATCGCGATGATTAATACGGCAGCCATCCCTGTGGCCACTCAAAATTTTACCCGTTTTGCCAACAGCCGGCAGTTTGCCTGTTATGCAGGCCTGGCGCCATTTGGCTCGCAGTCCGGAACTTCGATAAATGTCGCCCCTCATGTGAGCCATCCGGCGGACAGGAAAATAAAAGTTTTACTTACTCGGGCTGCCCTGTGTGCCATCAGGCACGATACAGATACCGGACGCTGTTACCGGCGAAAAATGGCAGAGGGCAGGCAGGAATGGCTAACTGTAAACAGTGTAAGAAGCAGGTTAATTCATCGCATTTTTGCGATCGTTGGAACTGGAATTTTTTATCAGACAGACTTTAAAAAGACATTGGATAAAAAAAGTGCATGACGTTGATATTTTTTATGGGAAATAATTTGGAGGGGAACATAGAATTCACCCTTGAATCTTTGAATCATTGAATCATTGAATCTTTTTTACTACCTTTGCGACCGCGATGCAGAATCTATGGAGGAAAAGTTCAACATACATCAAGCCAATAAACAGCCGGAAACAGAGTCGGAATACGAAAACGCCTTGCGGCCGCTTACTTTTCAGAGTTTCAGCGGACAGTCGACTGTGGTAGAAAATCTGAAAGTGTTTGTGGAGGCCGCCCGCATGAGGAAGGAAGCGCTTGACCACGTCTTGCTGCACGGCCCTCCGGGGCTGGGCAAAACAACGCTGTCCAACATCATTTCCAACGAATTGAATGTCGGTTTCAAGGTCACGTCGGGGCCGGTGCTCGACAAACCGGGCGACCTGGCCGGACTGCTCACGTCGCTGGAGAAAAACGACGTGCTGTTTATCGACGAAATACACCGCCTGAGTCCCATTGTAGAGGAATATCTCTACTCGGCGATGGAAGATTTCCGCATCGACATCTTAATCGACAAAGGCCCGAGCGCACGCTCCATCCAGATTGACCTCTCCCCTTTCACGCTGATTGGCGCGACTACCCGCAGCGGGTTGCTCACCAGTCCGCTGCGTGCGCGCTTCGGCATCAACCTGCATCTGGAATATTACGACGTGCAGACGCTTACGAAAATCGTCCTGCGCAGCGCCGACATCCTGAACGTCGCCTGCGAGACGGACGCCGCCCGCGAAATTGCGGGACGCAGCCGCGGAACGCCGCGGGTCGCCAATGCCCTGCTGCGCCGCGTGCGCGACTTTGCGCAGGTGAAAGGCAACGGACGCATCGACCGGGCCATTGCCTGTTACGCGCTGGAGGCGCTGCATATCGACCGCTACGGGCTGGACAGGATTGACAACAAACTGCTGACCCTGATTATTGATAAATTTCAGGGCGGGCCGGTCGGCATCACGACGATTGCCACGGCGCTGGGCGAAGACCCGGGTACGCTGGAGGAAGTGTACGAGCCGTTTCTGATTCAGGAAGGATTTATCAAACGTACTCCGCGGGGACGCGAAGTGACCGTGCTGGCTTACGAACATCTGGGCAAAAAGCCCGGAGCGGTCGCCGGACAGGGTTTCTTATTCGAACACTGAGGCATGGCGGAAGGAATCGGACGACTGGCAAAAGACACGGCTGTTTACGGGCTGAGCAGCATTATCGGGCGCCTTTTGAACTGGATGCTGGTTCCCCTGTATGTGCGGGTGCTGGACAATACCGGAGAATACGGCATCGTCACCAACCTCTACGGATGGACGGCGCTGCTGCTGGTCATACTGACATACGGCATGGAGACGGGCTTTTTCCGTTTCGTCAACAGGAAGGAAGAAACCGAACCGATGCGGGTTTACGGCACGGCGCTGTACAGCACGGCCGTCACCTCGACCCTGTTTCTGACGGCCTGTCTGCTGTTTTTGCAGCCGCTCAGCCGGGCGGCGGGCTACGCCGCTCATCCGGAATACATCGGAATGATTGCCGGCATCGCGGCCCTCGACGCTTTCTGCTGCATTCCGTTCGCTTACCTGCGCTACCGCGGCAAAGCCCTCCGCTTTACGGGCATCAAGCTGCTGAACATCGGCCTGAACATCGGCCTGAACATTTTCTTTCTGGTGATATGTCCGTGGCTGCACCGCCTGCATCCGGCGTCGATGGAGTGGTTCTACCGGCCCGACTATGGAGCGGGTTATATTTTTGTATCCAATGCGTTTGCGTCCGTGCTGGTCTTTCTCGTCCTGCTGCCGGACCTGCTGCCGGGGCTGCGTGCGAAAATGGACCTGCAACGGCTGAAGCCGATGCTGACCTATTCCTTTCCCGTCCTGATTCTGGGCGTCGCCGGGATTTTCAACCAGAGCGCCGACAAAATCCTGTTTCCCTTTCTGTTCGAAGACAGGGCGTATGCCAATGCCCAGCTGGGAATCTACGGCGCCTGCTTCAAGATTGCGGTGGTGATGGTGATGTTCATTCAGGCCTTCCGGTATGCCTACGACCCGTTCATCTTCGCCAAAAACAGGGAACAGGACAGCCGCCACGCGTATGCGCAGGTGATGAAATACTTTATCATCTGCTCGCTGGCGCTTTTCCTGGGGGTGATGTTTTATATCGACCTGCTGAAATATTTCGTAGAGCCGGCCTACTATCCGGGCCTGAGCGTTGTCCCGGTAGTCATGCTGGGGGAACTGTTCTACGGGATATACTTCAATCTGTCCGTGTGGTACAAGCTGACCGACCGCACGGTCTGGGGCGGCCGCTTTTCCACCATCGGCTGCGTGATGACCGTCGCCATCATCCTCCTCTTTGTGCCGCGCTACGGATTCATGGCCTGCGCCTGGGCGTCCTTCGCGAGCAATCTGCTGATGATGACGCTTTCCTATTTCACAGGACAGAAAAAATACCCCGTCGCCTACGACCTGCGTTCGGCCGGACGCTATGGCCTGCTGGCCGCCGGACTGTACGTTGCCGGCATGTGTCCGCCCATCGAAAATATCTACCTGCGCCTGTCCTACCGTACGGCGCTGTGGTTGCTGCTGGCCGGGTATATTGTCAAAAAAGAACTTCCGCTGCGGGACATTCCCTGCATCGGTTCCCGCCTGGAGCGGATGAAAAAGAAATATTTTACACAAACAAATAAATAATTGAGAAGAAACAGATGAAACAAGTAAAAAAAGTAGGTGCAGCCCTGTTGCTGCTGGCCGGTATGCACGCCGCACACGCCGATGAGGGCATGTGGGTATTGAAAGAGTTGAACGAACGGAACATGGCGCGAATGAAGGAACTGGGATTCAGTTCGTCCTTCGAGCAGCTGTATAATGATTCCCTCCCCTGTGTGGCGAACGCAGTCGTCATTTTCGGAGGAGGCTGTACGGGTATCACGGTATCCGGCGAAGGGCTGATTTTCACGAATCATCATTGCGGATTCGCGTCCATTCAGCAGTTGAGCAGCGTTGACCGCGATTACCTGAAAGACGGCTTTACCTCCCAAAGCCCGTCGGAAGAGCTCCCGGCCGCGGATATGAGCGTCCGCTACCTGAAAGAGACGGTTGACGTGAGCGACCGGATTTTGCCGGCGGTGGCCGGCATCGACGACGAATACAGGCGTATCAGCATTGCCGATTCCATCAGCATGGCCATTTGCGACTCCATCGGGATGGACAGGTTCCTTTCCGCCGAGGTCATTCCCTTCTACAGTAACAACAAATACTATCTGGTTACCTACGAAATATTCTACGACGTGCGTCTGGTCTTTGCGCCGCCCAGTTCGGTCGGCAAGTTCGGCGGCGACACGGACAACTGGATGTGGCCGCGCCATACGGGCGACTTCTCCGTCTTCCGCGTCTATGCCGGCGCCGACAACCGCCCGGCGGAATATGCCCCCGACAACCGTCCCTATCATCCTAAATATGTGGCCGAAGTTTCCCTTCAGGGCTACCGGGACAGGGATTTTGCCATGACGCTGGGCTTTCCCGGCTCTACCGAACGCCACCTGTGCTCGTGGGGTGTGGAACAGCGCATCGAGAACAGCAACAAGCCGCGTATCGAAGTGCGCGGAATCAAGCAGGACATCTGGAAGGAGGCCATGCTTGCCAGCGATGCCGTACGCATCAAGTACGCATCCAAATACGCCGGCAGTTCCAATTACTGGAAAAACTCCATCGGCATGAACCGCGGACTGGCCAACCTGCGCATCATCGAACGGAAAAAAGCCGAAGAAGCCGCCTTTGCCGCGTGGGCGGAACAGACGCCCGAACGGAAGGCGAAATACGGCGAGGCGCTGAGCCTGCTGGAGAAGGGATACACGGAAACCAACGAACACCAGCGCTACACGACCTACCTGCTGGAGGCGTTCGCCAACGGGACGGAAATATTCCGTCTGGCGCGCATGATGGGCACCTCGGATGTGAAATACAGTACTCCGGAAGAAATCGAGGACGTGCTGACCTCCCAGTTCCGGCCGTTTTTCAACGATTACGAGCCGGAGGTAGACCGGAAGGTGCTGGCCGCGATGATGAAGATTGTCAGGCAGCGCGTTCCGGAAGCCTACCGGCCGGAGATTTATAAGAGCATAGACAAAAAGTATAAAGGCAATTATGACAAATATGCGGCGGACGTATTCAAAAAGTCGGAGATACTGTCATACGAAAGCGTGTCCGCCCTGCTGAAAGACAAAAAGGCGTACGGCAAGGTAATGAAGGAAGACCCGGCCATCGACCTGTACCTGTCCGCGCTGCTTGCCCTCTACGAACTCCAGTACCGGACCTATTCGTCCAGTAACGACATCGACAAGGGCGAAAGGCTCTACCTGACCGGCCTGCAGGAAATGTATCCCGAACGGAGTTTCTATTCGGACGCGAATTTCACCATGCGTCTGAGTTACGGTTCCGTCGGCGGCTATCATCCCTTCGACGCCACGTGGTATGATTACTATTCGACCGAAAAGGGAGTGCTGGAAAAGGAAGACGTGACGAACGACGAGTTCTGGATGCAGCCGGAAATCGTCCGTATGCTTGAAAACCGGGATTTCGCTCCCTATGCCAACGAAAAGGGCGAGTTGCAGGTCTGTTTCCTGACCAACAACGACATCACCGGCGGCAATTCGGGCAGTCCGATACTCGACCGGAACGCCCGCCTGATAGGTCTGGCGTTCGACGGCAACTGGGAGGCGATGAGCGGCGACATCGCCTTTGAACCCGACCTGCAGCGCTGCATTGGCGTGGACATCCGCTACGTGCTCTACATCATCGACAGGTGGGGCAGATGCCCGCGCCTGATTCAGGAACTGAAGCTGGTAAACTGATTGACCGCTGACATGCTGTTTTCTCTTGTCATACCGGTGTACAACCGTCCGGACGAAGTGGCGGAACTGCTGGAAAGCCTGACGCTTCAGACCGCCAAGGATTTTGAAGTAATCATTGTGGAGGACGGTTCTGCCGTCACGTGCGAAGACGTCGTCCGCACATACGCAGACCGCCTGTCCGTCGCCTATTACCGTATTCCCAACGGAGGCCCCGGTCAGGCCCGCAACTACGGAGCGACAAAGGCTTCCGGGGAATACCTGATAGTGCTGGATTCCGACTGCATCCTGCCGCCCGGTTATGTACAGGCCGTATCGGAAGAGTTGAGCCGGACGGATGCGGATGCCTTCGGCGGGCCGGACAGGGCCTCCGCCCGCTTTACGAATGTCCAGAAAGCCATCAATTACTCAATGACTTCCTTTTTCACAACGGGCGGCATACGGGGCGGCAGGAAGAAACTGGACCGGTTTTATCCCCGCAGCTATAACATGGGGATACGCAGGAAGGTATATGAAGAACTGGGCGGATTTTCGAAGATGCGCTTCGGCGAAGACATTGATTTCAGCATCCGGATATACGAAGCCGGGTACAGGGTTTGCCTGTTTCCGTCCGCGTGGGTGTACCACAAGCGCCGTACGGACTGGAAAAAGTTCTACCGGCAAGTCTATAACTCCGGCATTGCCCGCATCAACCTTTACAGGAAGTACCCCCATTCCCTGAAGGCGGTTCATCTGTTGCCGGCCGCGTTCACGCTGGGGGTATTCTGCCTCCTGTGCGGGAGTTTCTTCTGCGTATGGAGTCTTTTGCCGATACTGCTCTACGCGGTTTTGGTCTGTGTGGACGCCGCGCTCCGGAACAAAAACCTGTGGATTGGCCTCCTGGCCGTGATTGCTTCCTTTATCCAGCTGACAGGCTACGGATGCGGTTTCCTGTCGGGCGTCTGGAACCGGATAATATTGGGCAGGGAAGCGTTCTCCGCCTTCGAGAAAACCTTCTATAAATAAGGACGGGCGGCGTAGCGACCGCCGGAAAAACGAACGCCCGTCGCCCCGTCCCTGCGAGGAGTTGCGAGGAACGAAGCAAAGCAAAGCAGTCCGGAAATGTCCTGTTGATTTTCAGACAATGCCTAAGTAGAATAGTAGCAGGCAGGTTCGCTGTACGGCAATTCGGTTTTGTCGATGGAACTGTGGCTTTACTACTAACTACTGACTACTAACTACTATCTACTGACTCTCCAGCGCCTGTTTCAGGTCGGCGATAAGGTCGTCCGCATCTTCCAGCCCGACGGATAACCGGAAAATCCCGTCACCGGCAAAGGTCTTCCACGACGCCAGCTGTTCGGGTGCGGCAAACCTGAACGACGTTTGCAGCAAATCTTCGCCGTGGAGGTAGAAAAGAAGTGAACGGTGATGCCCCAGCGAAACGGCATAATGAATGATTTTCAGCCTCCCGGCCAGTTGTCGCGCCGCCTCCCGGCCGTTTTCCAGTTGAAACGTAAGGATACCGGAAAAGTTCTTCATCTGTTTTTGCGCCAGCGCATGTTGCGGATGTGAAGGCAAACCGGGGTAAATTACCCGCTTTACTTTCGGATGCCGCTCCAGCCAGGCGGCTACCGCCAGTGCATTCTCCTGGTGTACCCTCATGCGGAGAGGAAACGTAGCCAGTCCTCTCAGAATCAGCCACGCATTGAAGGGGCTTAATGTCCCGCCCAGACGGATGGCCGTCTTTTTGCGCAGGGGAACCAGGTCTGCCTTCGCACCCAGAATCACGCCGCCCAGCGCATCACCGTGACCGCCCAGGTATTTGGTCAGCGAATGGATGACGAAATCGGCGCCCAGTTGCAATGGCCGGGTAGCCGCCGGAGTGGCAAACGTCGAATCTGTCGCCAGTTTCGCGCCGGCACGGTGTGCCAGCTTCGCCACGGCTTCGATGTCCGTCAGCCGCAACAGCGGATTGCAGGGCGTCTCGATATAGACAAGGCGTGTGCGGGGGCGCAGAGCGGCTTCCACCGCACGCAAATCCGACGTATCGACCTTGGTGATTTCAATATGCAGCGCCGGAATCAGTTCATTGGTCATCTCGGACAGGGCAGCGTATGCCACGTCGCTTACCACCGCATGGTCACCCGCCTTGAGTTCGTGCAGCAGCAACGCCGTAATCGCGCTCATCCCGCTGGCAAATGCCACAGCCGTCTCTGCCTCTTCCAGTGCCGCCAGTTTTGTTTCCAGCCGGTGAACGGTCGGATTGCCCCACCGGGTATAAATCCAGGTGTCATTTTCTTCCATACCCTCTACGGAAAAGGCCGTATCGCTGTCGACGGTAAAGGTCGTCGACATGACCAGATTCGGTGCGGAAGCACGTGTAAACGGGTCGGGCGATTCACCTGCGTGAATGGCTTTTGTCTGTTCGCCGACCTTTGATAATAAAGTTGTATCCATGTCTGATAATTGTTTTGTATAACGGCGGCAAAGGTAATCTTGATTTCGGGGAAACGAAATACCCTGTTTGCGTTATTTTTTATATGGTGCGCCCGCTCAAAAAAGTTGAAAGAGGAACAGGGCAATGTCATCAAGTGAAGGAATAATGCCGGGGGACGCCGAAGGTGTCCAATACGGATAACCCCGAGCTGCCCCCTTCACTTCGCTTGGGGTTGCACGGGGTTATCCAAATCAGACGCCATACGGCGTCAGTCCTTAACTTGATGACATTGGAGGGGGGCAGGGCACAAAAAAAAACCGGTCGAAAGAATAAATCTCCGACCGGTTTCCCAACAACCTTTCATTTTAAAACCCAAAAAACTAAAGTACCTACAGCAGCCAAACCAATTACACTGACAAACAATCCGACAAGCAGTGACCGCAATTCATCTTTCAACATTTGAAACGTATCATTTTTTTCCAGCATCTTGCTGACGTTATGTTCAATCGATTCCATTTGATTCAAAATTTTGTCCATCTTCCGTTCCACTTAAATTTATGTCACAAAAGTATAACCAAAATAGCTACCCACCAAATTTATTCGGCTAATAATTCATAAAATATACTTCCAAACCGAAACAAAGTGAATTTTTCGGCTGTAATGCGTAAAATCACTGCGTCAGATAGCCATATTTTTCACCGGCTTTGATGGATACCGTCCTGATTTGTCCTCCGTAATGGATTTTACACTTCCCGCCGTCTTTTGAAGAAATGCCGGCGGAAACCAGCCTTCCGTTTTCCCACTGAAGGTCTACCGTCCAGCCGCCGCGGGCGCGCAGACCGGTGATTTTACCGTCCGTCCAGTCGGGCGGCAGGGCCGGAAGCAGGTGCAGTTCCCCGTTATGGCTTTGCAGCAGCATTTCGGCAATACCCGCCGTCCCGCCGAAATTGCCGTCAATCTGGAATGGCGGATGGGTGTCGAACAGGTTGTTGAGGGTCGATTTGGCAAGCAGGGCCTGGACATGCTTCCCGGCGTTCTCGCCGTCCAGCAGGCGGGCGTAGAAGTTGATTACCCATGCACGGCTCCAGCCCGTGTGTCCGCCGCCGTTGGAGAGACGTCGCGCCAGCGTGTTCCTCGCTCCCTCGAACAGGGCGGGCGTGGCGGGTGTAATCATGGTGCCGGGATGCAGGCCGAAAAGATGCGAGATGTGCCGGTGTCCCGGTTCGGCTTCTTCGTAGTCCTCAATCCATTCCTGAATGGTGTTGTAGCGCTTGCCGACGCGGACGGGCGGGAGTTTTTTTAGGGTGTCGCCCAGCTGTTTGCGGAAAGCGTCGTCGCGCTTCAGTATTTTCCCGGCCTGTATGCAGGCGCGGAACAGCTCGGTGATGATTTCAACGTCCATCGTGGCGGCGTAGGTGAAATGGAAGGCCTGTCCGTTGAGCAGGTAGGCGTTTTCGGGCGAATTGGAGGGGGCGGTCACCAGATAACCGTTCCTGTCCTTCACCAGGTAGCCGAGGATAAACTCCGCCGCCTCCTTCATGCAGGGATAGGCCTCGTCGCGCAGGTAGGCCGCGTCGCCCGTAAAGAGGTAGTGTTCCCACTGATGCAGTACGAGCCAGGAGGCTGCAATCGGGAAGGTGCCCCACCCCACGCCGTCGGCAATGGCGGTGCGTCCGAAGGGGTCGGTCAGGTGGTTTACGGTCCATCCCCCGGAGTTGTAGGTTTTCTGCGCCGTGACGCGTCCGGGCGCTCTCAGGGCGTCAATCATCCGCGAGAAGGGGAGCAGCGTTTCCGGGAGGTTGCATACCTCCGCGGGCCAGTAGTTCATCTGGATGTTGATGTTGGTATGGAAATCCGACGACCATGCGGCCTGCATGTCCCTGCACCAGATGCCCTGCAGGTTGGCGGGGAGCCGGCCGGGCGCACGCGAGGAGTTGAGCAGCAGGTAGCGTCCGTACTGGAAGTAGAGCGCGATAAGGGGGAGGTCGGTTGCGCCGTCCCTGACCCGCTGCAGCCGTTCGTCGACGGGGAGGCTGGCCGGGGCGTCCGTCCCGAGCGTGAAGCTCATCCGGTTCATCAGGGCGCCGTGTTCGCGGACGTGCCGGTCTTTGATGCCCGCGTAGTCCTGCGCATTCAACTTGTCCAGAATGGTTTTGCAGACGGCGGAGGGGTTGATGCTGCGGTCGAAATCCAGTTTCTCGAAGCTGTAGTCGGTGGCGGCCGTCAGGAAAAAGAGGACTTCATCGGCATTTTCCACATAGATGCTATTGTTCGCCGCCGTCAGCCGACCGCCTTTGTTTATGCCGCGGATGCGCCCGGCAAATTTCATGTGCAGTCCGCCTTCGCCGCTTTCCCGCGCCGGCAGGTCGATAATCTGGCCTTTTATCTCCAGTTCGTTTTCCGAGGCGGGGAAGGCCGTCGCATCCTGTTCGCGGGCGTAGGAAAGGCGGAAGGTGAGCTTGTCAGGCCCGCCGGCCGTCAGGCGGAGAACAAGGGCATTGTCCGGCGCGGAGATGAACAGTTCCCGCGTGTAGCGCGTGCTTCCCAGTGCATACGCCACCGAAGCTATACCCGTTTCGAGGTTCAGTTCGCGGCGATAACCGGTCGCCTGCGGAGCGCCGCCGTCGAAGAAGTCGATTTTCAGTTCGCCGAATGACTGGTAGGAACGAATCCGCAAGGGGTCGCTTCGCAGGTATTTTTCGGACAGTTCCAGCGCCCGTCCGACATCGCCGCTGAGCAGGAGCTGCTGAATCTCCGGCAGATGTGCCGCCGCGTCGGAATTGGCGTCGGTTTTGCAGCCGGCCCAGAGGCTCTCTTCGTTGAGCTGCACGGTTTCGCTCGCGTAACCGCCATACACCATCGCGCCCAGCCGCCCGTTTCCGACGGGCAGCGCTTCGTGCCAGTCCTTTGCCGGCTGGCTGTACCACAGTACGGATTCCGGCTGACTGGCGTACATCCCCGAATGGAAGGCCGCAGCCAGAACCAAATAACTCATTTTTTTCATGTTCATTACTTTCATGTCTGTATTTATTTGAATGTTGAAAAACCGGACGCGAAGATACGAAAAAATAATGTGAGAAGGAGAGAATATGCAAATGAGCCAATGAGGGAATATGAAAATGAGAAAATGTGAGAATGTGAGAACGTGAAAATAAATTTCTCCGAGGCGGTCAAAAAAAGCGTTTTTTTCTTGTGCGGTCGAAAAAAACATTTTATATTTGCCGCCGGCAAATTGAATAAAACAGGATAACATAGTATGTATTCCAAAAAAGAAAACAGTATCTGCATCGTAATCGGACGTCAAGAGCTTTCCCGCGGCACATGCGAGCATGCTCGCGAGGTGCACGGGCATGCTCGCAAAGCGTGTGGGCACACTCGCGAAATGCGTGAGCACGCTCGCAAAGTGTGCGGGTACGCTCGCAAGGTGCGTGAGCATGCTCACAAAGTGTGCGAGCACGCTGGCAAAATGTGTGAGCATGCCGGCACAGTATGTGAGTACGCTCACAAAGTGTGCGAGCAGGCATTAACACTTGTGAGCGTGCTCATAAAGTTTGCGAGCACGCTCACAAACCTTCCGGATATGCAAACGACCGTGTGCAGGTATGCCAGCAGGATGTGCAGACGTGTCATCAAGTGTGCGGGCATGCTCGCAAAATGTGTGAGCATGCTCACGAAGTGTGCGGGAATGCTCAAAAACGGGTTTTATTCGCCCGGCAACCTGTATGCATCAGCATTCATAACCTGTTAAACTCGGAATTAATAACTCATTAAATATTAAATTATTATGCCAAGCAACAATTATTATCCCCGTAATGAACCCGGTTTTATCCAGTGGTGTATTGATTTTTTCCTCTATCTGGCTTCACATTTGCCGGGCTGGGGACTGGATCCGACGGAAGAAGCGAGTCTGAAAAGCGACTTCGACACGTTTCAAAATGCTTACAATCATTATCACGACCCCGACCACAAAACGCCCGCCAACCGCGTGGCCAAGGATACGGCGAAGAAAGGGTTTGAAAAGCGTCTGCGCGCCTACGTGAAGGAGCATCTGGCGTTCAATCACCTGCTCACCGACGCCGACCGCCGCGCACTCGGCATCAACGTGCCCGAGCCGGGGCCGCATCCGCCGCACCCCCTGCCGACGAGCTTTCCGATACTGACCTTCGGCACGCAAACGGCTGCGTGGCTCTACATGCATCTGATTGATTCCGTAACCAAACACCGCGCCAAACCGTTCGGCGTGCAGGGAGCCGAGTATCGCTGCGGTATCTGCGAAACACCGCCCGTCAACCCCGAAGACCTGCCCGAGGTGGGCTTCATCACCCGCTGGCCGCACATCTTCAAGTTCCGGAAGGAAGACAGCAGCAAAATTTTCTGCGTCTGCGCCCGCTGGGAAAATACCCGCGGCGAAAAAGGCCCGTGGAGCGAAATCTATCGCGTCATAATACCGTAAATCAATGAGACAATGAGCTAATGAGAGAATGTGAGAATGAGGCAGTTCATTTTCACATTCTCTCATTTTCACATTTGCTCATTTTTTATCCGGTTTTTTCAGCAGGGCGAACATGTTCTTTTTGTAGGCTTCCACGCCGGGCTGGTCAAACGGATTGACGCCCAGCACATAACCGCTGATGCCGCATGACTTCTCGAAGAAATAGAATAACTGACCGAGGTACCAGGCATTGAGTGCGGGCAGGGTGATGCGGAGGTTCGGTACGCCGCCGTCCACATGCGCCTGTTGCGTGCCCAGTTCGGCCATCCGGTTGACCTCGTCCACCCGCTTGCCGGCCAGATAGTTCAGGCCGTCCAAATCGGCTTCGTCCGCCGGTACCGTCACCCTGTAATCGGGATTCTCCACCGAAATCACCGTCTCGAAAATGGTGCGTTCACCTTCCTGAATCCACTGTCCCATGGAATGCAGGTCGGTGGTGAAGTCCACCGCCGCGGGGAAAATGCCCCTGTGTTCCTTGCCTTCGCTTTCACCGTAAAGCTGCTTCCACCATTCGCCGATGTAATGGAGTTTGGGATGGAAGTTCGCCAGTATTTCGATTTTCTTTCCGGCGGCGTAGAGGGCGTTGCGCGTGGCGGCGTAGAGGGCGGCGATGTTTTCGGGGAAAGGCGTTTCCGGGCCGGTCGCCTGTTCCATCGAAACGGCTCCGGCCACCAGCCGGCGGATGTCGACGCCGGCTACGGCCGCGGGCAGCAGTCCTGCGGGCGTCAGCACCGAGAAGCGTCCGCCGACGTTGTCCGGAATGACGAAAGTGCGGTAGCCTTCCTGTCCGGCCAGTGTGCGGAGCGCGCCGCGCGCCCGGTCGGTGACGGCTATGATGCGTTTGCCGGCTTCGTCCTTGCCGACGGCTTCCTCGAGCTGTTTTCTCAGGATGCGGAAAGCCAGCGCCGGCTCGGTCGTCGTACCGGATTTCGAGATGTTGATGATGCCGAAGGACTTTCCTTTCAGCAGCTCGCCCAGTTCATAGAGGTAATCTTCGCCGATATTGTGTCCGGCGTAGAGCAGTACGGGATTCCGGCGTTCGCGCTGCAGCAGGTCGAAGCTGCTGTTCAAGGCATCCACCGTGGCTTTCGTACCCAGGTAGCTGCCTCCGATTCCCGTCACGATTACGGC
This sequence comes from Tannerella sp., assembly GCA_031263835.1. GTDB lineage: Bacteria > Bacteroidota > Bacteroidia > Bacteroidales > Tannerellaceae > Tannerella. Next base: position 3,287 of record JAISEZ010000254.1, on the reverse strand, counting down.
TTCGCACCCGGCGCGCAGTACGGCGGCGGCGTCTTCGATTTCCTCCAGTCCGGCTTCCGTGACGGAAGAGGGTAGGTGGAGCCAGCCCAGGAAGTCGCTTCCCGCACCGCTGCCGCTGTGCAGCGCTTCCAGGCTTTCGGTTACGCGCGGTTCAAGTGCATAGACCTGTTCCCGCGTGACGGCGTTCAACGCCCTGTCAATGTTCAAACCAATTGTATTCATATTTTTTTCTATTTAAAAGTGTCGGTCAGCCGGTTCAGTACCGCGACCGGTGATTTCTGTTCGTAAAGGATGCCGTAGAGCGCGTCCATAATCGGCATGTCGGCCCGGCACGTGCGGTTGATTTCGTAGATGCACTTGGTTCCGTAATATCCTTCGGCTATCATTTCCATCTCGAGCTGGGCGGTTTTGACCGAATAGCCTTTTCCAATCATGGAGCCGAACGTGCGGTTGCGGCTGAAGCGCGAACAGGCCGTCACGAGCAGGTCGCCCAGGTAGGCCGAATCGGTGATGTCGCGCGGCGTCACGTGGGCGGTGTCCAGAAAGCGCCGCATTTCCTTGATGGCGTTCGAGAGGAGGACGGCCTGGAAATTGTCGCCGTATTTCATGCCGTGGCAGATGCCGGCGACAATGGCGTACACGTTTTTCAGCACGGAGGCGTATTCGATTCCCGTCACGTCCTGCGAGCAGGCGCTTTTCAGGTACGGGGTGCTGAATATGCGGCAAAGCTGTTCGACCCGTTCCGTATCCCTGCCGGCCACGGTCAGGTAGGAGAGCCGCTCCAGCGCGATTTCTTCCGCGTGACAGGGCCCCGCAATAATCGCCAGATGCTCTTCCGGGAGGCCGTAGTAGCGGATGAAATAGTCGGAAACGAGCATGTTCTCGTCCGGCACAATCCCCTTGATGGCCGAGATGACAAACTTGTCCTTCAGGAGGGTCTTCAGTTTCTTCAGGTGCTGCTTCAGGAAAGGCGACGGCGTGACGAAGATGATGGTGTCCGAATCCCTGACCGCCTGGTTGATGTTGGCGTAAAACGTGATGCGTTCGGTGTCGAACGTGATGCTGGAGAGGTACGCCGGATTGTGCTTCATCCGCTTGAAGTCTTCGATGCGGTCGGGACGGCGCATGTACCAGTTAATCTGCGGCTGCGTCGACAGCACAATCTTCGCGAGCGCGGTCGCCCAGCTGCCTCCGCCGAAGACGGCTATTTTACCGGGGAAATTATTCATCGGACTGTGTTTGCCGGCCGGAGACGGATTGAATCCATCCCTCCACTTCGCGGGCGGAAGGATTTTCCAGTTTCAGGTTATATTTCCGGTTGATGTCGAACAGCGCCTGACGGACGAGCTGTGGATTGGCTCCGGAAAGCGATTCCACCGTAAGGTAGCCGGCCTTCTGCAACACCGGCACCCAGACTTCGGCGATGCCGTGTGCGGCGTACTGCTCCGGAGCGTCTTTCTTCGCGGCTTTCTCCGGACGCATCTGCGGAAACAGCAGCACTTCCTGGATGCTCTCCTGACCGGTCAGGAACATGGTCAGGCGGTCCATTCCGATACCCATGCCGCTGGTCGGCGGCATGCCGTACTCCAGCGCCCGCAGGAAATCCTCGTCGATATACATGGCCTCGTCGTCGCCCTTTTCCGACAGTCGCAGCTGCTCTTCGAAACGCTGCCGCTGGTCGACGGGGTCGTTCAGTTCCGAATAGGCGTTGGCCAGTTCCCTGCCGTTGACCATCAGTTCGAAGCGTTCCGTCAGTTCGGGATGAAGGCGGTGACGCTTGGTGAGGGGACTCATCTCGACGGGATAGTCGGTGATGAACGTCGGCTGAATATACGTGTGTTCACACTTCTCGCCGAAGAGGGCGTCAATCAGTTTGCCTTTGCCCATCGCCGGATTCTGTTCCACGCCGAGGCGGTCGCAGGCGGCGCGCAGGGCGTTTTCGTCCATGCCGGTGATGTCGACGCCCGTATGTTCCCTGATGGCCTCCGTTATCGTGACCCGCCGGTAGGGCGGCCTGAAGTCAATTACCCTGTCGCCCGTCCCGACCTTCGTATCGCCCAGCACATCCATGCAAATCCGTTCGAGCATCCGTTCGGTGAACTCCATCATCCAGAGGTAATCCTTATAGGCGACGTAAATCTCCATCACGGTAAATTCCGGATTGTGCGTGCGGTCCATCCCTTCGTTGCGGAAGTTGCGGCTGAACTCGTAGACGCCATCAAACCCGCCGACAATCAGGCGTTTCAGGTACAGTTCATTGGCGATGCGCAGGTAGAGCGGGATGTCCAGCGCGTTGTGGTGCGTGACGAACGGACGGGCGGCCGCGCCTCCGGGGATGGTCTGCAGGACGGGCGTGTCGAACTCAATGTATCCCTCCTCATTGAAAAAGGCACGCATGGAATTGAATATCTTCGTGCGTTTGAGAAAAATGTCCTTCACGCCGCCGTTCACAATCAAATCCACGTAACGCTGTCGGTAACGCTGTTCCGGGTCGGTAAAGCCGTCGTAAACGACGCCGTCCTTTTCCTTGACGACGGGCAGCGGACGCAGCGACTTCGACAGGACGGTCAGTTCCCGTGCATGGACGGAGATTTCGCCCATCTGCGTGCGGAAAACAAATCCCCTGACGCCGACAAAATCGCCGATGTCCAGCAGTTTTTTGAAGACGGTGTTATACAGTTCGGTACTGTTTTCGTCCGGACAGATGTCGTCGCGTGTGAGGTACACCTGAATACGTCCGGAGGCGTCCTGCAGTTCCATGAAAGAGGCTTTTCCCATGATGCGGCGGCTCATGATACGTCCGGCGACCGTCACCTGACGGGGTTCGGCGTCATCCCTGAACGTCGCTTTGATTTCGCCGGCATGTCCGTCCACGGCGTAAGCTGCGGCAGGATAAGGGTCGATACCCGTCCGTCGCAGTTGTTCCAGACTGTTGCGCCGGAAGATTTCCTGTTCGCTCAACTCCAATATGTTCATTCTTATGCTTACTTTGAAAATACGGCGCAAAAGTACAAAAAATAAAGTGGAAAAGTGGAAGGTTGAAAGTTGAAAATGCAACCCGCCCGCATGTGCACGGGTCAGCCATCCGCCACTGCGCACATGGGGTGCAATTAAACATTAGTGATTAGTGGTTAGTGATTAGTGGTTAGTGGATAGTGATGAGTGGGCTGTAAATTGCTCTGAGTTTCTAACAGTATATCCCATACCGGAACCCGGTATGTACCCGTGCTTTCCATCGCTACCCGTACTGCGCCTTCACTCCGCAGGCATTCGCCCATGGAGCGGAT
>JAISEZ010000218.1 GCA_031263835.1 Tannerella sp. | reverse complement strand
CGCAATATCCGGCCTCCGCTCCGCGCTCCTCTGCATAGCGCTCCGCCAGCAGCCGGAACATCGGCTCCGGCCCCCACAAACGGGCGAAAGCCGCGCAACCCTGCCTGACGGATACCGGCCCAAAGCGCATCCGGTTGATGTCCACCAGACAGAACCGCACTTCCTCTTTCTCCTGACGGAACAGAATATTCCCCGGCGAATAGTCGCGGTGATAGACGCCGGCTTCGTGCAGGCGCGCCGTGTAGCCGGCAAAAGCCTGCAGAACGGATTCGCGTCCGGCAATGCCTCCCCGGCCGAACTCGTACATCGTATGCTCGTGCGGTACCTGACGGCAGACATAGTAGGATACATGGAGCAGTCCGTTTTTTTTCATCAGGATATAGGCAATCGGCTCCGGAGTGTCGATACCCAGTTCCCGCAGCCGGAAGGCGTAGCGGTAGGAACGTTCGGCTTTGGAGGGACGGAAGAAAGTGTATGCCACGCGGTTCAGGAGATGAGGCTTCCTGAAGCGCTTGACGTTGACCGCCATGCCCCCGGTCTCGAACACCTTGATTTCGTTCCGTTGCCTGTAGATGGTACGTCCGTCCCTGTCAAACGTGTCCGGCAGGGAGCGTACAAAGGAATCAAACACCTGTTGCTGCGGGTTCAGGACTGTTTCAGACTCCATTGCCGGCCTTTTCCCTTTCCAGAAATTCGTTGACTTTGGCAGCGACCGATTCCGGCGTGATTTGCGTCATGCACGCCCAGTCGCCCCGGTAGCAGGGTTTCATCCCGAAAATCGAACACGGACGGCAGGGTAAAGCCGTCTGTATGGCCAGTTCGGGCGGCTGGCGGTATCCGTAAAATCCGGCGCAGGGATGCGTGGCGCCCCAGATGGAAATCACCTTTGTCCCGACCAGGGAAGCAAAGTGCATGTTGGCCGAATCCATGCAGAGCAGCACATCCAGCTTGCTAATCAGGGCCAGTTCCTGGTCCAGCGAATAGCGCCCGGCCACGCTGCGGGTATTCCCGTAGCGCGACGCCCACTCGCCGAGCGTCCGTTCTTCTTCGCCCTTCGCTCCGAACAGGAAAATGGATATACCCTCTTGCCGGGATAATATGTCCAGCGCTTTTTCCATTTGCTTCAGCGGATAGATTTTCCCCCGATACCGTGCGAAAGGCGCGATACCGACCCAGCGGCCGGTTTTTTCGCCCGCGATTTCCCTTACAATTAATTCGTTCAGCGGATGGTCGTCGTACAGCGACACAAACGTCTTGTCGAAATAAATATTTGCCGCATGAAAGACGTCCGCATAGCGCGTGACCATGTCCGGCAACGGGCGGATGTCTTTGGGCGGCTTGCGGACAAGCCTCCTTTTTTCTTTCCGCATTTTGTCCAGCATGAATACGGAGCGTCCCCTCAGGCGGAACATCCAGTCAATAATCCAGCTGCGAATCACGCAGTGCAGGTCCAGCACGACGTCGTACCTGTACCGAACAAGCGCCGAAGCAAACCGCAAAAAGCCGCGCAGCGACTTTTCCGAACCCCTCGTATGGATGCCTATCAGCTTCACGTTTTTCGGCCGGTTGATAAAGACGGGAAGCAAAAAAGTTTGCGTAAGCACGGTAAACGAATCGGACGGATTCGCTCTGGCGGCGGAATAAATGACGGGGACGGTCATTGCCACATCCCCGATTGCCGAAAGCCGTATGATGAGAAATTCTGCCATTAGCCGTTTTTATGCGGTAAAGATACGTCATTTTTTGTGACCGTACAACACCGGATTCAGGGATGCATCATTGTACATCTTCATTTGCCGGTACACTTTCATGTATTTCTTCCCCTTTCCGATGTCTTCCAGCAGCTGCTCCAGCGCGGTAAACAAATCCTGCTTCTGTTCGAGCAGTATCGACAGTTTCCGTTGACAGGCCTCGCGATGAGCGTCGCCGGTATCCGTGCGCTTCACTTCCTGCTGCATGTGATAGATTTTAAGGACGAGAATGGAAAGCCGGTCAACCGCCCATGCCGGACTTTCCGTGTTGATTGTGGCATCCGGACGGACGGGCGTCTCTTTGTACATTTCCAGAAAATAACTGTCAATCTGCTCTACCAGGTCTGTGCGTTCCTGATTCGACCGGTCAATCCGGCGCTTGAGCGCAACGACGCTTTCCGGTTTGATTTGCGGGTCGCGGATAAGGTCTTCCAGGTGCCACTGCACGGCGTCAATCCAGTTCTTCAGATAAAGCCGCGATTCAATGGTACCCGGCTCGAAGGGATTCCGGACAGCCGCATCGACGTCGTCCGTGGCGTGATAGTCTGCGGTGGCCCGTTCAAAGACGGACAGGCAGAGGCGGCCGAATGTATCGGCACATCCGCCTGACAGCAGGGAAGCAATCACGCGCGGATAGTGTTCGTATTCCAGCGCATGAACTTTCGCCGCCACGTCGTCCGGCGTGTCGGACGGCAGGACGGGACACGACGCCTGAAAAATCACCGGCCCTTCGTCATACTGTTCGTTCACATAATGTACGGTGATGCCCGACTCTTTTTCGCCGGCCGCCACCACCGCTTCATGCACGTGCATCCCGTACATCCCCTTCCCGCCATATTTGGGCAGCAGGGCCGGATGGATATTGACAATCCGGCCGGGATAGGCATTCAGTATTTCCGCCGAAATCCTGTTCATGAAGCCGGCCAGCACAATCCAGTCGACAGCGTATTCCTTCAACTTTTCCAGAACGGGACGTCCTTCGGCAAACGTTTGCCCCGAAAAAGTGAAGGAAGGGATGCCCAGACGGTTCATCCGTTCGTGTACGCCCGCCTTCGGATTGTTCGAGACGAGAAGTGAAATTTCAATTTGTTGGTTCCCAGAAAAATATCTCGATATATTTTCTGCATTGGTGCCTGAACCGGAGGCAAAAATCGCTACTTTTTTCATACTTTCCTAATTGGTTTGTTGCACAGTGAAAAATAAAATGTGCACTTTTCCGCATTTTTCACCAAGAATATGCGTGCTGTCCCACAAAAAATTCTTTCCTTTGCACCGCAAAATTAAAACATATACGTATATTATAATCTTATTATTAATCTAAAAATTGAAATTATGTCTGAAATTGCATCCAGAGTAAAAGCGATTATCGTTGACAAACTGAGTGTTGAAGAGTCGGAAGTGACTAATGAAGCGAGTTTTACGAACGATTTGGGAGCGGATTCGCTCGACACGGTAGAACTGATTATGGGGTTTGAAAAAGAATTTGGAATTTCGATTGCGGACGACCAGGCTGAAAAGATTTCGTCGGTCGGAGATGCGATTGCCTATATCGAAGCAAACGCAGCCAAGTAATCATTCTTACGGGATTATGGAATTAAAAAGAGTAGTAGTAACGGGTCTTGGGGCAATTACGCCACTGGGCAATACCATGCCGGAAACCTGGGATGGGCTTGTTCGGGGAGTAAGCGGCGCAGGGCCTGTTACTCAGTTTAACGCTGCCAGATTCAAGACCCGGTTTGCCTGCGAGGTCAAAGCATTCGACCCGCTGCAGTACATGGACCGGAAGGAAGCGCGCAAGTGTGACCGGTATGCGCATTTCGCCCTCATTGCGGCTCACGAGGCCGTGGTCGATGCGGGCATGGATTTGGAAAAGGAAGACAAAGACCGCATTGGCGTCATCTTTGCAGCCGGCATCGGAGGCATCCATTCGTTCGAGGACGAAGTCCGGGACTATGACGAAACCGTGGGGCCGAAGTTCAATCCGTTTTTTATCCCGAAAATCATTGCGGACATTGCCGCCGGACACATTTCCATGCGATACGGGTTCCGGGGGCCGAATTTCGCCACGGTATCCGCCTGTGCGTCTTCCACGAACGCCATTTCCGACGCCTTCAACTACATCCGTCTGGGAAAAGCCAGTGTGATTCTGGCCGGAGGCGCCGAAGCGGCGATTGCCGTTGTGGGCGTCGGCGGTTTCAACGCGATGAACGCGCTCTCGACGCGCAACGACTCGCCGGAAACGGCCTCGCGACCCTTCAGCGCCAGTCGCGACGGGTTCGTGATGGGCGAAGGCGGCGCCTGCCTGATTATGGAAGAGCTGGAACATGCGCTGGCTCGCGGCGCAAAAATCTATGCCGAGGTAGCGGGTACGGGTCTTTCGGCCGACGCATATCACCTGACGGCCACCCATCCCGACGGACTGGGTGCGAAACTGGTCATGCTGAATGCGCTGGACGATGCGGGAATGAAACCCGGCGAGATTGACTACATCAATGTGCACGGGACTTCGACGCCGGTGGGCGATATTTCCGAAGTCAAAGCCATTCTGTCGGTTTTCGGCGAGCAGGCCTATCGCCTGAATATCAGCTCGACCAAATCCATGACCGGTCACCTGCTGGGCGCTGCCGGCGCGGTGGAAGCCGCGGCTTCGATTCTGGCCGTGAAACACGACGTGATTCCGCCGACCATCAATCATGCCGACGGTGACGACGACAGGGAGATTGACTACAGGTTGAATTTCACATTCAATACGGCGCAGCAAAGGGAAGTCAGGGCCGCCCTGTCCAATACGTTCGGCTTTGGCGGTCACAATGCCAGTGTGATTGTGAAGAAATTTGAAAAATAAGTGTGCACCGGCTCTATCAATACATAAGACGGTTCTTTCTGCGAAACAGGGAGCCATACCAGTCTCTTTACAACATGCTTGGTTTTTATCCCAGGGATGTTCAACTCTACAGGCAGGCATTTACTCACCGTTCCACGTTTACCGAGAGCGAAGGCGGGCCGTTGAAAAACAACGAGCGGCTGGAATTTCTGGGAGATGCGGTGCTGGATGCGGTGGTAGCCGATATTATCTACAAAAAATATCCGAACCGGAAGGAAGGTTTCCTGACAAACACCCGTTCGAAAATCGTTCAGCGCGACAGCCTCAACCGCATCGCGCATGAAATGGAACTGGACAAGATGATGGTTACTTCCACCCGGCTCAATTCCCACAACAGCTACATTTACGGCAATGCTTTCGAAGCGCTGATTGGGGCTATCTATCTGGACCAGGGCTACCGGAAATGCTGCAATTTTGTCAAGGAACGAATCATTGAAAAATACATTCCGCTGGACAAAATCGCCAACAAGGAAGTCAATTTCAAGTCGAACCTGATTGAGTGGAGTCAAAAGAACAAGCTGGCCATCTCTTTCGAAGTGGTAGAGACCTTTGCCGACCAGAGCGGGAGTCCGGTTTTTCAAAGCCGTGTGTCCCTGCAGGGCACGCCCCTGGGAACCGGCGTCGGATATACCAAAAAGGAATCTCAGCAGTCCGCGGCCAAGATGGCCATCAAAAAAATCCGTAAAGACAAGGACATACAACTCCTAATCAAAAAACTGAAGCAACCCTCGCCCGGCAATGCCGGCATTCCGCTGCCCGAATGCCCGGAAAATGACTAATGATTAGTGGTTAACGGTTAACGGTTAATGGTTAATGGTTAGTGGGAATACCTGTTCCTGACGCTCACCACGAATCGTTAACCGTTAGATGCACCGAGACGCGATGCATCGCGTCTCTACAGCATCGCGCCTTTAACCGTTTTTACTGCCGATTCGCATTAACCACTAACCACTAATCACTATCCACTCTTTTTTCTCAGCCATTTTCTGACGGGAATATCGTACCACCTCATGGCGGCGTATGAAAGGAGGAGCGTGGCCGTGAAGACCGCCCAGGGTACCCAGCCGGCTTCGGCGAGCGTCACCTTCGTGTCCGACACCCAGCCCGCATGAACGTAGCAGAGCGGATAGTTGATGAGGTAGACGGGGTAGGAGATGTCGCCCAGCAGCTTGCAGATCCGCGAGGCAAACCGTCCCTTTAGCGTTCCGCCTGCGCCCGCGGCTACGATGAGCGGAAAGAGGACAAGGATGATCGCCGCTTCGTACAGGCCGTTCATCCACAGCGATTCGGGGCCTCCGATGCGCGGTACGGCGAGGAAGACGACCAGCACCAGGCTGCACCGGAAGAAGGCGTGTCGCATACGGATCAGCTTACCCGTCCGGTAGAGCAGCAGCCCGGCAAAGAAGGGGTACATCAGGCGCGTGAAACCGACGTGAATATGATGCGTGTCGAGCGTCCAGCCGCCGATGACGTCGCCCTGCGTGAGCGTCAGGTACAGCGTCGCGCCGGCCGAAACGGCAACGAGTATGCCGAGCGCCGTCTTCGAAAAGTTTTTGATGAAAAGCGCGTAGAGTATGTTGGCAAAATATTCGAACGCGAGTGTCCAGAAAGGCCCGTTCAGCGTATACATCTCCTGCCACCCGCGGATGTCGACACACGGAGGCGTGGGGATGAGCAGGATGCCCAGTACGGCATAGAGCAGCAACTTCCACAACGGCACGCTCTCTATGATCGGAAACGCGGCGGACGCCCCGAAATAGAACAGGACGACGCCGAGCAGCGTGCTGAACACGACCATCGGATGCAGCCTGAAGATGCGGCGTTTCAGGAAATTGCCGATGCTCATCCCGCCCCAGCGGTCGTCGTAGGCGTAACCGATGACGAAGCCGGAGAGCACGAAAAAGAAATCGACCGCCAGATAAGCGTGGTTCAATAACTGTTCGAAAGGGGGCTTCGTCGCATACACTTCGAGGACGTGAAACCCCAGCACCATGATGGCCGCCACGCCGCGCAGTCCGTCGAGTATCTCGTAGTGGGGCTTTGCCTGCGATGCAGGCAGAGGAATGTGTGTTACGGCTTCTGTTACAGTATCCTGAGGATACTGCCTAGCCAGATACGCTCTCTCCGAGAGCAGCCGCACGGCGGCATCGCGCGAACCGTTATCGGGTTTTCAGCCCTTGAGTTGACGACACTGGGCTACACCTGCGGATTGTGAGTGCCTTTCGACAAAGGCAGGCCCTTTTTCGGCAACATCTACCTGCCACAGACACAGGGGGCGGAGAAGCGAAAAATAAATCTGTCCCGTTTTTTTTTATTTATTTTTGCCGGATTACCGGAAAAACCATACATTTGCCCCGGAATTTGAAACAAGGAATTCATTTAACAAACAGTATTAATATAAATAACAAGTAGAAAATCATGAAAAGTCTTTCTTTTGCGGCAGGTTCTGCCTGGACGGCGTTGCTTGCATTTGTAATTGTGTGTATCGACCAGCTTATCAAGGGCTATATGCCGGTTGGAGCGGAAAAGGGATTTACCTACATCGCGTTTGTCGCGTGGGCGGTATATTTCTTCTCGGGTTGTACGGGGAAGGGCGGCATTCGGGCTGCCATCGGTTATGTGATAGGAATCACGTTTTCGGTCGGAATCATGCTTCTGGCCGGTGTATTTGC
>JAISEZ010000186.1 GCA_031263835.1 Tannerella sp. | reverse complement strand
ATCAATAATATCTTCTCTTTTGTCCATTGCTGCAATTTTTGTGTTTGGTCGATATAATTTTCGCAAACAGCTTTTGTCAGTTCTTTTGCCAGGCTTTTTCTTCGGTCATAATCTTTGTGTTGAAAAAACTTTTCCGCTGCGAAATTACAAACTTTCATGAACAATCCAATCATTCTCACATTTTTATACTTTGCGCGGGATGGTTTTGTGCACGGCGGGGCTGACGCCGGTTCGCACCCTTCGGTGCGATGCGTTCGTACCCTTCGGTGCGATGCGTTCGCACCCCCCGGTGCGATGCGTTTGCGCCCCCCGGTGCGATGCGTTCGTACTCTTCGGTGCGATGCGTTTTTTCCTGCGATCGCTACCGCCGATGTTCCGATTTTTAGATTACCTTTGCCCTGCAAGTGATGAAAAATAAACGGAATATGAAAGTGTCGCCCCTGCAGGGCTTGGGGCAGGGCGCCGTCGCATACCGCAAGCTGAAGCATACGGTTAATAACGTGCCGTCCCTGCGGGACTGGCAAAGCAGGCTCTGCAGGGACAGCACTGCAAATGTCAGGATGCAGGGTAAAGTCCCGCAGGGACAGCACTTTATTAACCGCGGGTTTTTAACCTGCGGACAGCGCATGAATGAACAAAAACAATCAATTATTAATGCGAATCAGTAGTTAGTAGTTAGTAGCCAGTAGTTAGCAGGGGCGAAATGCTTTCGCCCGCAGGGCAGCCGGCGGAAAAGCCGCACATCTCCATATCGGGATACGGCAACAGGCGCTGCATCTGCCGGAATCATTTGATTTTGTATATGAACTAATGTATTCATTCTACTATCTATTAACTACTATCTACTGATTCGCATTATTATAGAACAGAATCACGACTTCTGTTTCGCGCTACAAAAATATCAAATTGCAAGGTAAGGGTGGCAAAATCTTCCGATAATTTTCATCTCAATGCGGCGATTTTGGGTTATTTAACTATAACTTTTCACATCCTGTTCGCCGGAGAGGATTTGCCGGAGGTTTTCGACCGACAGTGGTTTGGTGATTATTCCACTGTGTGCCACTGTAATGGCGCCCCGCTCTTCGGAGACGATGATCACGACGGCATCCGTTTCTTTCGACATGCCCAGTCCGGAACGGTGACGCAAACCCATTTCCTTGGGGATGGCGGCATTTTGCGCCACAGGCAGGATACACGCGGCGGCCTTGATCCGGTTGTTGACGATAATCATGGCCCCGTCATGCAACGGACTGTTTTTGAAAAAGATGTTTTCAATCAGGCGGGCGTTCACTTCCGCCGAAAACATCTCGCCCGTATGGATATACGCCGTCAAGTCCATCTCCTTCTGGATCACAATCAGGGCGCCGGTTTTCGTCTTAGCCAGATTCAGGCAGGCCAGCGTGACGGGCGTTATATACTGGCTGGAAGTGTCTTCCTCTTTCCGGGAAAAGAACCTGACCAGAAATTTCCAGCCCCGGTTCGACCCCAGCGCCACCAGAAAACGGCGGATGTCGTCCTGAAACAGGATCACGACGACGATGAAGCCCACACTGATGAACTTGTCCAGAATGCCGCCCATCAGACGCATTTCCAGCACCTGCGAGACCAGTATCCATACAACAATGACGGACACCAGACCGCCGAATATCACCAGCGTTCCCGAACTCTTCATCAGCCTGTAGGTCTGATAGAGAAAGTAGGCGACCAGAAGGATGTCTATGGCATCCTTGATTCCAAATGAAACTAACATATTTGTTCGATTTTCAGTTTCTCTGTTATTTTCACGGCTTCCACGGCGGCTTTGACGTCGTGCACCCGCAGGATGTCCGCGCCGTTGAGCAGCGCGAACGTATGGAGGACGGTCGTCCCGTTCAGGCTTTCCCCGGCCGTCGCGTCCAGCAGGCCGGATATCATCCGCTTACGGGAAACGCCGACCAGTAACGGCGTTTCAAATGCGGCAAATTCAGGCAAATGCCGCATCAGTTCGTAATTCTGCTCCAGCGTCTTGGCGAACCCGAAACCGGGATCGAGGATGACGTCGTTCACGCCCAGCAGCCGGAGCGCACGCAGCTTTTCCGCAAAATACAGCATGATTTCTTCCATCAAATCCGTATAGTCCGTCATTTGCCGCATGGTTTGGGGCGTGCCGCGCATGTGCATCAGGACATAGGGCGTCTGTAGCCGCGCGACCGTTTCGAACATCAGCGGGTCGAGCGTACCGCCGGAGATGTCGTTGACGACGGCCACGCCGTATTCCTCCACTGCCCATTGCGCGACCTCCGCCCGGAACGTGTCTACCGATACGGCCGCATCCGGATAATGCGTCTTGAGCAGCTTCAGGGCCGGCATCAGACGCTGCTTCTCTTCCGCCGCGGAAACGTCCGCCGCATCCGGCCGCGACGAATAACCGCCCACGTCAATCATCCGGCCGCCTTCCGCCAGAATGGTTTCTATCCGCTGACGGATAGCCGCCCCGGTCTGCATCCGGCTGCCTTCGTAAAAGGAATCCGGCGTCACGTTCAGAATCCCCGCCACGAAGGGCTTGTCCAGTGTCCATAACTGCCCTTTGATGTTCAATGATTTGATAGTCATTCCCCAAAATCTTATACATGCACCGGCAAATGTACGGAATTTTCCGGGAATGTAATGAGAGAATGAGAAGTTGAATACTGCGGCAAAGACGCTGCGAAGGCGGTTCCGGCAACGGACGGAAGGGCGAAACATGCAGGAAATATAAAAACCGCCATGGCGGTTTTGGCAAAACAAGCATAAAATGCGGAAACCGCCATGGCGGTTTTGACAAAACAGGCATAAAATGCGGAAACCACCACGGCGGTTTTGGCAAAACAGGCAGGAAATTAAACATTTTAAATTAATTCAACCGTGCGACTGCCCGCAAACTGGCGGTTATCTATTTCTAAAGCTATACAGACAAAGGAAGTAATTATACTTCACACGGCATAATCATGTATATTGTCCTGACAGTTATTCCCGCCGTTCGCCCTTGAATCTTTGAATAATTGAATAATTGAATCTTTGAATGCTTGAATGATTGAATCTTTGAATTTTACTGTTTTTTCCGGCTTTTATAGACGGGGACAAATACAATGATGGCGGAGGCGACAAGGACAAAAACCGTATAAAAGTTAACGGTTTTGCTGTACGTCAGCATCAGATAGCAAAGTATCCCCCACAGGATAATGATGCAGACGGCCTGGCTGGAAGTGATTTTACGGCGTGCCATACGGATGGTCGGTTAATGCGGGAACAAACGGAGATAACCCAGTATCGCCAGCGCGCCGGCTATCAAAGCCACCAGGATAATGGCCAGTTTTCGCAGGGCGGGAACGTAACCGGCCAGTCCCGCGGAAGCGTCTGTGTTTTTGTCTTCCTCCGCTTCCGCTTCCGGCTGCAAAAGGCCGCTGTCCTTCAACAGTTCGAGTGCGCGGGGCACGTTGTGTTCCATAACTTCCACACGAACGCCGATGTCCACAGCGCCGCGAAGTACTTGACTGCTCGCCTCGTCGCGCGTCGTGCAGGCGATACCTTCCGCCCTGAGCAGGGAAGCCAGGATTTCCGCCGTTTCGGCTTGAGCAAAATTCGCGATTTCAACCAGATGTTCCATGATTCAATTCCTTAAAACACCCGGTAAAGATACGAAAAAAAGTCGTACCTTTGACGGCATAAATTGGAGAACAACGTTCTATGAAAGTAAAAATTGTAAACAAGTCGCGCCATCCGTTGCCGCAATATCAAACGCCCCTGTCGGCGGGGATGGATGTTCGGGCCAGCCTGCCGGAGCCTGTCGAACTCAAACCGCTGGAGCGGAAACTGATTCCGACGGGCTTGTATGTCGCGTTGCCGGAAGGCTACGAAGCGCAGATGCGCCCGCGCAGCGGACTGGCTATCAGGCACGGTATCACCCTGCTCAACACGCCGGGAACCATCGACGCCGATTACCGGGGCGAAATCGGTATTATTCTGGTGAATCTTTCTTCCGAGCCGTTCGTTGTCCGCGACGGCGAACGCATCTGTCAGATGGTGATTGCCTCTCATGCCTCCGTAGCGTGGCAGCCGGAAGAGGTTCTGGACGGTACGGAACGCGGCGAGGGCGGATTCGGTCACACCGGGAAGTAAGGAACGGTGACTGCCGGCGATACAAAAAGATTTTGCTTATGAAACATACACTCCTTGCAATCAGTTCGGTTTTATGCCTTGCGGCCATGCTTCCCGCCGGGACGCTTGCCGGACAACCGCATCCGATGCACTCGAAAACGGCCCGTCCTTCCGTCCAGCGGAAGGTGGATTATTTTTTTTATGAAGGGATTAATCTGAAAAATGCGGGCAAGTTTGACGCGGCCTATGAAGTGTTTAAACACTGCCTCGAAATAGATTCCACCTCGTCGGCCACGCTTTTCGAACTCTCGTCGTTCTACCTGCAAACGGAAGAACCGGAAAAAGCGGTTTCTTACCTGAGAAGGGCCGTCGCCTTCCACCCGGAAAATTTTACCTACAAACTGGCGCTCGCCGCCATCTTCCTGAATCTGGACATGTTCGGGGAAGCGGCAGACGCCTACGAAGAACTGGTCAAGGCTCATCCGGGCAAGATTGAACTGAATTATTACCTGGCCGAAGCCCTCACCCGCAAAGGCGACATCGACGAAGCCATCCTGGCGTTTGACCGTCTGGAAGGAATGACGGGCATGAACGAACCGCTCTCCATGCAGAAGTACCGGCTGTACATGACGCTGGAACAGCCGGAAAAAGCGTTTGACGAACTGAAGAAACTGGCCGCCAAATATCCCGGCGATGCGCGTTATCTTATCCTGATTGGAGACCTCTACCTGGAACGGAAAGAGACCGAACGCGCCTGGGAATGTTATCAAAAAGCCTGCGCCATCGAGCCGGAGAGTCCGTATTACACCGTTTCCATGGCGAACTACTATGCCACCGTCGGCCGGCCCGACTCGGCGGAAGCACAGATACGCTCGGCGCTGGTCAACGAAAAGCTGGATGTGGAAATCAAAGTCGGGATTCTTTCCCGCTACATCCAGCAGCTGCAGCAGTCCAGCGACGAGATGAAAGTCGCCAATGCGCTCTTCCAGACACTGCTGGAACAGCATCCCGAAGAGGTCGAGCTGAAACTGTTTTACGGCACGCTGCTGGTGTATCAGAAAAATCTGGAGGAAGCGCATTTCCAGTTTCAGCTGGCCACCGAAATGGCTCCCGACAACGAACGCGCCTGGCAGCAACTCCTGAACCTCGCCTTTCAGCGGAAGGATGCGGAGGAGGCCGTCCGCATCTGCAC
>JAISEZ010000087.1 GCA_031263835.1 Tannerella sp. | reverse complement strand
CGCGCACGGGTTTCGTCAGCAGGCTTACCAGGACGATGGCCAGCACGGACATGGGCAGTGCATAGAGAATGGGGTCAACGGCATACCAGGGAGAGACGTCAATCAGCACGTCCCTGCCCGTGAGCAGGCGGCACAGCCCGACGGACTTGGCTTCGGCCTGGTGGATGAACAGCATGACGAACAGACTGACGCCCAGTCCGGTCCAGAGGCTTGCCAGGGCGCCCTGCCGGGTAGCCCGTTTCCAGTACAGCGAACAGAAGTAGGTCGGCAGGAACGTTGCGGCACAGACGCCCATGAACAGCGCCGTCCCGCGGGCTATGATACCGGCGCTCAGCGTGTAGCAGATGATGTAGCTCAGCAGGATGGAAATCAGTACGCCCACGCGGACGCTGAACGTGGAATGGGCGTTCCGGGAGGGGCTGAGTTTCGGAAAGACGTCCGACCCGAAAGCCGCCCCCATCGTGTGAAACTGGGCGCTGAGCGTTGACATGCTGGCCGAAAGGATGCAGAGCATGAAAAACGCGCCGAACCATGCGGGCATGGCCCGGTCAATCAGCAGCGGAATGATTTTGTCCATGTCCCTGACCGTTTCGGAGGCGACCGTGCCCTGTGTCTTGACGAAGAAGAGGTTCGACAGCGCGCCGACGTGATAGATGGCGCCCACGGTGACAATCAGAAACAGGCAGCCAATCAGCACGCCGCGGTTCAGCTGTTTCGCGCTGTCCACCATCATGAAGCGGACTACCAGCTGCGGCTGCGCCAGGCAGCCGATGCCGACGCCCAGAATGAGCGACGTGACCAGCGTGTACCACTGCGGCGAACCGGTCACCGGCATCCGCGTCCATCCCTGATGACCCAGCTCCTGAAAACGTTCGGGCACCATCGGCGCCAAATCCGTCAGGGCGCGGTTGGCTTCCGTGAAGTTCATGCCGAGCACCCGGTAGAAGCCGAACAGCAGGAAGAGCATGCAGGCAAACATGATGACGGCCTGCAGCGCGTCGGTGTAGAGCACGCCCTTGATGCCGCCGGTAATGACGTAGGCGGCGACAATCAGCGTGAACGCCAGCAGCGCCACATGGAGGTCGATGTGAAACATCTGCTCGATGAAGACGGCGCCGCCCTTCATCACGACCGCCGCATAGAGGGGCATGCCCGCAAATATCACCGCCGCGACCAGTATCCGGATGGTGTTCGAGCGGTAGTGCAGCCCGAGGAACTGCGGAAAGGTGCGGGCGTTGTATCGCGAACCCAGCCTGCGGGTGCGCTTGCCGAAGAAGATGAAGGCGATGACTACGCCCGTGAACATGTTCAGCAGGCAAAGCCACTGGATGCCCATTCCGAAGGTGGCCGCCACGCCGCCGAAGCCGACGATGGCGGAGGCGGAGATGAACGTGGCGCCGTAGGAGAGCGCCATGATAATCGGGTTGACCTTGCGCCCGGCCAGCAGGTAGTCGTTCGCGTTTTTGGTGCGCCTGTAGCCCAGGTAGCCCAGCCAGGCAACGACAAACATGTAGACAATAACAATGATTCCAAGTTGTAATGTATCCATATTATTTCAGTTAAAATCAGTTTCGAAGGGGACGGCCTTTCAGTCTCCGTCCGTATCTTCCTCCCTGTTCCAGCGCGAGAGGCCGTACCACAGCGCAAACAGCAGGCAGGCAAAGGCCAGCAGATAGGCCATCCATATTCCCGGGTCTTCTATTCCAAACATACGTCTTTTATTATTAGAGGTTCATTAAATCGTTTTCCGTAAGATATTCCAGATTCTGCCGGCGAATGACATCGCGCGCCGCCTCGAGGTCGCTGGTGCGCAGAATCAGGATGGACTTCCCGTCGAGCGAGAAGCAGTACATGTATTCGATGCTCAGCCCCGACCGCGTGAAGCAGCAGAGCGTGCTGGCAAAGCTTTCGGCGCTCGAGGGCGAGGCGATGGCCAGCACTTCCGTCAGGTTGGCGCCCACGCTGTTTTCCTTCAGCAGGCGGAAGGCCCGCTGCGGGTCGCTGACGATGAGCCGCAGGATGCCGTATTCCGACGTGTCGGCCACCGTGGCGGCAATGATGCGTATCTGTTCTCCGGCCAGGAGAGTCAGTATTTCGCACAGCTTGCCGTACTTGTTTTCGATAAAGATGGAGATTTGATTGATACTCATGTCTTGAATTATTGAATCTTTGAATTATTGAATCGGTAGTTAGCAGTTAGTAGTCAGTAGGGGCGAAATGCTTTCGCCCGCAGGGCAGCCGGCGGGAAAGTCGCATATCTCCAGACAGTACGGCAACAGACGATACATCTGCCGGGGCCATTTGATTTCGTATATGAAATACCGGATTCATTCTACTTACTAACTACTATCTATTGAATTACAGCTTGCGCATGTCCTTCACGCACACTGCCGGTTAATACTCATGCCTTGAATCATTGAATCATTGAATTATTGAATCTTTGAATCACAGCTTGCGTAAATCCTTCACGCGCACGGCCTTTCCCTCCTGCACGGGGAGCGAGCCTCTGGCGACGAGTTTGAGGCGGGGCGTGATGAGCAGCTCGTCCCTGAGCTGGCGGACGACGTCCTTCGTGAGGCGCTGCAAGGCCCCGTAGTCATCGGTATAGAGGTCGTTCAGTTCCACTTCGACGAGCATTTCGTCGTTGTTGCCGACCGTTTCGAGCGTAATCAGGTAGTTTGCGCCCAGTTCCCGGAAGGACATGAGGGCCTTTTCGACCTGTACGGGGAAGATGTTGACCCCCTTGAGGATAATCATGTCGTCGCTGCGTCCCCTGAAGCGGTCGATGCGGCGGTGGGTACGTCCGCAGGGACATTCGCCGGGCAGGAAGCGCGTCAGGTCGCGCGTGCGGTAGCGTATGAGCGGCATGGCCTCGCGGCAGAGGGTGGTCAGCACCAGTTCGCCCGTTTCGCCCCCGGCCACGGGGCAGAGCGTTTCCGGGTTCACGATTTCGGCGATGACGTAATCCTCCCAGATGTGCAGTCCGTTCTGTTCGGGGCACTCGAAGGCGACGCCCGGCCCGTTCATTTCCGACATGCCGAAGCAGTTGTATGCCTTCACGCCGAGCAGTTTTTCGATGCGCCGGCGCTGTTCTTCGGAGTGCGGTTCGGCGCCGATGCAGATGGTATGCAGGCGCGTGTCCCGCCGGGGGTCGACGTCCAGTTCGCGGAACACTTCGGCCAGGCGCGTCGCATAACTGGGGATGATGTGCAGGCAGGTGGTGCCGAAATCGGTAATGAACTTAATCTGGCGTTTGGAATTGCCTGCCGCCGCGGGGACGGTGAGCGCCCCCAGGCGTTCGGCGCCGTACTGGAATCCCAGTCCGCCGGTGAACATCCCGTAGCCCGACGTGTTCTGAAAGACGTCCGTATCGCGCAGCCCGACCATGTACATGCACCGTGCCACCTGATTGGCCCAGTCGTCCAGGTCCTGCTGCGAATGGAGCACGACGGTCGGATTGCCCGTCGTGCCGCTGGAGGAGTGGATGCGCACGCACTTTTGCAGCGGGATGGCGGCCATGCCGTAAGGATAGGCGGCGCGCAGGTCGTCCTTTGTGGTAAAGGGGAAGCGTTGCAGGTCGTCCAGCGAGCGGATGCTTTCGTGGGAAAGCCCGTGCGCCTCGAACACCTTACCATAAAAGGCCGAGCGTCCGGCCCGTTCAACAGTCTGGCGAAGCCGCCCGGTCTGGAGCTTCACCAGTTCGCTGCGCGGCATCAATTCCAGTTCTTCCTGCCAGCAGGCAGTTTTCTTGCTTTCTGTAATCATTATCTTGTTCAGGCGATACATTTTATTCAAAAACGGCGTAAAGATAACGCATTTTTCCGACGCACATCCAAAGACGAACGAAAAAAAAGCGCGCAGGG
>JAISEZ010000040.1 GCA_031263835.1 Tannerella sp. | reverse complement strand
AAAACCCGCTGTATCAGCGAGTTTTCCGGCGGAAAGCGAGGGATTCGAACCCCCGGTACAGTTACCCGTACACCGCATTTCGAGTGCGGCCCGATCGACCACTCCGGCAGCTTTCCTTTCGGCCGCCAAAGGTAGAAACTTTTTCCGAATATCGGACTTTCATGTATCGTTTTTTTGTAATTTTGTCTCTGAAAAGTGAGTATCGAAAATCAAATGACATACGGAAACAAATGAAACTAAACGCAATACGGATAAGTCTCTTCTGCATACTGGCGCTGGCGGCTTGCGGCAGGACGGAGGAAGCCCACGAACAGCTGCAACAGGCCCGGAACCTGTACGAAAACCGGCAGTTCAGCGCCGCCAAGAACGCGATTGATACCCTTCGCTTGCAATTTCCGCGCGAAGTGGAGGTGTTGAAAGACGCGCTCGTGCTGATGCGGCAGGTCGAACGCGGCGAAAGTGAACGCAATATCGCGTTCTGCGACAGTCTGCTGCCCCTGCGCATGGAAGAGGCCGGGGAGCTGAAAAAGGGATTCGTTTTCGAGAAGGATTCCGTTTACGAAGAGATTGGAAACTACGTCTGGAAACAGCAGACCGTCGAGCGAAATGTCGAACGCAGCTACATCCGCTGCGGCGTGGACGAAAAAGGAGAAATCTATCTCGCCAGCGTTTATTTCGGTAAACGGGCGCTCAATCATACCGGACTGAAACTGAGCCTGCCCGACGGCGCCTACGCCGAAACGGCTTCCATTCCCTACGACGGGGGCATGAATTACCGCTTCAGGGACGAAGGCAATGTTACCGAAGTGGTTACCTATAAAGGCGAAAACGGCCTTTCCGCCATAAACTTTGTCTACGCTTCCCCCGAAAAGGCGCGCCTCAAGGTCGAATACACCGGCGGGACGGCTTTTTCGCTGTATCTCGGCGAAAATGACAAAAAGACCATCCGCGCCACGTATGATTTGGCCGTTGTGCTCAGGGATATCGAGACCATGCGGCGGGAAAAGGAAAAATCGGCGAAAAAAATACGCTACATAGACAGCAAATGAGCCAATGTGAGAATGTGAGAATGTGAAAATGAATTGTCTCATTGTCACATTGGCTCATTTGCTCATTGGCTTTGAAAGCATAATAAACGATAAAACATCCTGCGTCTCGCGAAAAATCGTTTACTTTGTAGCCTTCAAAAAATAAAAAAATCTGATGGTACAAGAAGATGTATTCAAAAAACTGATTTCTCACTGTAAGGAGTACGGATATGTTTTTCCGTCCTCCGAAATTTACGACGGGCTGGGCGCCGTGTATGACTACGGCCAGAACGGGGTGGAACTGAAAAATAATATCAAGAAATACTGGTGGGACAGCATGACGCTGCTGCACGAAAACATCGTCGGCATCGACTCCGCGATATTCATGCACCCTACCATCTGGAAAGCGTCCGGACACGTCGATGCGTTCAACGACCCGCTTATCGACAACCGGGACAGCAAAAAACGCTATCGCGCCGATGTACTGATAGAAGACCATCTGGCTAAAATAGACGAAAAAATCAACCGCGAGGTCGAAAAAGCCGCCAAACGGTTTGGCGATGCGTTCGACGAATCCCAGTTCCGTTCGACAAATGCGCGCGTGCTCGAATACCGGGCCAAACGCGACGAAATACACAGCCGTTTTGCGAAAGCGCTCAACGATTCCGATTTGGAAGCGCTCCGCCGGCTGATTCTCGACTGCGAAATCGTCTGTCCCGTCTCCGGCACGCGCAACTGGACGGACGTCAGGCAATTCAACCTGATGTTTTCCACCGAAATGGGTTCGACGGCCGACGGCGCCATGAAAGTCTACCTGCGTCCCGAAACGGCGCAGGGCATCTTCGTCAACTTCCTCAACGTCCAGAAAACCGGCCGGATGAAGATACCCTTCGGCATCGCGCAAATCGGAAAAGCCTTCCGCAACGAAATCGTCGCGCGGCAGTTCATCTTCCGCATGCGCGAATTCGAGCAGATGGAAATGCAGTTCTTTGTCCGTCCCGGCGACGAGCTTGACTGGTTTGCACGCTGGAAAGACTTCCGCATGAAATGGCACCGCACCCTTGGGCTTGGCGACGCCAGATACCGTTTCCACGACCACGACAAGCTGGCGCACTATGCCAATGCCGCCACCGACATCGAATTTGAAATGCCCTTCGGATTCAAGGAAGTGGAAGGCATACACAGCCGTACCGACTTCGACCTCAGTCAGCACGAAAAATATTCGGGGAAAAAACTCCAGTACTTTGACCCGGAACTGAATCAGAGCTACACGCCTTACGTCATCGAAACGTCGATAGGCGTAGACCGCATGTTCCTCAGCATCCTGGCCGGCACGTACTGCGAAGAAACGCTCGACGGCGGCGAAACGCGCGTCCTGCTGAAACTGCCGCCCGCACTGGCGCCCGTCAAGCTCGCCGTGCTGCCGCTCGTGCGCAGGGACGGACTGCCCGAAAAAGCGCTGGAGATTCTTCACCTTCTGCGTTTCGACTTCCGATGCCAGTATGATGAAAAAGACTCCATCGGCAAACGCTACCGCCGGCAGGACGCCATCGGAACGCCCTGCTGCATCACCGTCGACCACGACACGCCTGTCGACCGCTGCGTCACCGTCCGCTACCGCGACACCATGCGGCAGGAGCGCGTACCCGTCGACCGGCTGCACGGCCTCATCACCGAAAAAGTAAGCATGACGGGGCTGCTGAGCAAACTGTCCTGAAAACAGGCTGCGCAAGAGAACCGGAATAATAACAAAACAAGCATATAGAATGAAAACTTTATCAATACGGGCAGCCTCCGTGTACGGAAAGGAAATAAAAAGGGCTGTTTGCGAAATGAAAGCGTGGAGTTTCGCGGGGATGCTGCTGGCGGCAGCGCTTGTAACATCCTGCAAAGAAGACGACAACGCCGCGGAAGAAGCCTGGAAACTGGCCAACGAGCAGGCCCTCAAAACCGTTGCGGACAATCCCGAATACGTGGAACTCCCGTCGCTCGGCAATCGCGGAAGCATTTATTACAGGGTACTTAAAAAGGGCGAAGGCGTCAAGCCGATTTACTATACCAGTCTTGTACAGATTTATTACAAAGGCTGGTATGTCGCCGCCGACCCGTCCAAAAACATCTCGCCGGGGACGGTGGTCGCGCAGCAGCTTTTCGACGACGGCAATCCGCTGACTCTCCTGGTCGGCAACACCGGCCTGATGGAAGGGTGGCGACTGGCCCTGCAGTACATGGTCGAAGGCGACAAGTGGGAAATCCGCGTGCCTTACTCGCTCTGCTACTATCAGCCCGGTTACACCAGCGGCACGGCAATTCCCGCATTTATCGAATCCAGCTCGTTTCCGGCCTATTCGACCATGGCCTACGAAATCGAAGTCATAGGCGTGGCAGGCATCGACGAATATTGAGTCTTAGCAGTTAGTAGATAGCAGTTAGCAGTTAGTAGTGTGCAGTCGGCGGAAAAGCCACACATTTCCATACAGCACATCTCCATACGGCAATACCTCTTCGAGAACTTTCAGAGATTATACCCGTTTGCGAAACAGTATATCTGTTCGTGAACGGGTATACCGGTTGGCGATCCGGTATACCCGTTGGCGAACCGGTATACCCGTTGGCGAACCGGTATACCCGTTGGCGAACCGGTATACCCGTTGGTGAACCGGTATACCCGTTGGTGAACCGGTATACCGGTTGGTGAACCGGTATACCCGTTTGTGAATCGGTATACCCGTTGGCGAAAAAGTATACCCGTTCATGAAAAAGTAAACCTTTCCGTGAACGGGTATAATCTCCGGAAGCCTTCGAAGAGGTATCGCCGTATGGAGATGTGCGGCTGTTCCGCCGACTGCCCTCTACTAACTGCTATCTACTGTCTGCTAAACTGCTGCTAATCGGCTAAAGAAAACCGGTAGATGCACCGGCTCAGGTAGTTTTCTCCCGGACGGAGCGTTGTAGCCGGAAAAGCGGGCTGGTTGGGGCTGTCCGGATAGTGCTGCGTTTCGAGGCAGAGCGCTCCCCGGTGCGGGTAGGTGACGCCGAATTTACCCCTGTCCGTGCCGCTCATCGCGTTTCCGGAATAGAACTGAATGCCCGGCTCGTCGGTGAAAACGTCCATGACAATGCCGCTGACCGGGTGTATCACGCGGGCTGCGGGCTGCGTAACATCTCCGCCCGTGTTCAGCACCCAGTTGTGGTCAAAGCCCTTGCCCAGCTCGATTTGCTCGAACGGGCTGTCGATGCCTTCGCTCAGGAGAACCGGCGTGCGCAAATCCAGCGGCGTGCCTTCTACCGGAGGCAGGGCCGAGGTCGGAATCAGCTGGTCGTCCACTTCCGTATAGCGGTCGGCGCTGATTTGAATCAGGTGGTCGGTCACGCGGGAACCGGCCACGCCCGAGAGGTTGAAATAACTGTGATTGGTCAGGTTGACGACCGTCGGCCGGTCTGTCGCCGCTTCATAACGGATGTCCAGCGCATTGTCGCCGGTCACCGTATAAGTTACCTTCACGTTCAGGTTGCCCGGAAATCCGGCCTCGCCGTCTCCGGAGAGCAGGGTCAGTTCCAGCGTGGCGCCGTCCGGCTGCCGCGCGTCCCAGACCTGCACGTGGAATCCCTGCGGCCCGCCGTGCAGACAGTTTCCGTTATTGTTCTGCGGCAGACGGTATTCCTTTCCGTCCAGCACGAACCGTCCCCGGGCAATCCGGTTGCCGTAGCGTCCAATCAGCGCCCCGAAATTTCCGTCCGAAGCCACGTAGTCCGTAATGTTGTCGTACCCCAGCACGACGTCCGTCATTTTCCCGTTCCTGTCCGGAACCATGACGGAAACCACCCGTCCGCCGTAGTTTGTGATGCAAACTTCCATTCCTTTCGCGTTCTTCAGTACATACAAAGCCGTCGGCTTGCCGGCTACTTCCGACGCGAAATCGGCTTTCTTCAATCCGGAAACCGGCGTCTCTTCCCTGTTTCCGCATGACCACAGCATCATACATGCCGTCATCGAAATAATCCAAATTTTTTTCATAATCTTTTTTTTAGTTTCTATTTTGACCTTTATGCTAAGAGCTACCAAAAGTAGGTATTTTCAGCATCATGAAACCATAAACGGGAAGATTTTTTACAGTTCAAAGATTCAGGGATTCAATGATTCAATGATTCAAGGATTGGTTTCGTTCCGGCGAGCCTCTATCCCGGACAGGTATGTTTCCGTCTGCGGCAATCCTTCGAATGATATTTTTCACACAAAAAAGTTTCCTTCCGGTGTTTTTTCTCCGAAAAAACATATATCTTTGCCGCGGTTTTGGTGTCACCCCTGTCCTGTCGGGCGGGGTGGTGAAAAGGGAATCAGGTGCGAATCCTGAACAGACCCGCTGCTGTAAGCTTCGCCAAAGCCTTCGAACAATTCTCTCTCCACTGGGCGCTGCGCCCGGGAAGGACGTTTCGAAGGAGGAAGCAAGTCAGAAGACCTGCCGGAACTGTATAAAGTTTAAGGCTTTCGAGGTATAAAGCCGGAGACGGACATGACAGGTGGACGAGTAGGGAAAATCGCCTGACAAACTGACTTTCTTCGATACGGCAAAGATTTAAGGGATTCAATGATTCAACAATTTGATGATTCAATGATTCCCCGGACGTGCGAACAGTCGGTTTTTCGCTTTCCCGCACCCTCCTCTCCGCGGACGACGGTTTCAACCCCGCCCCGCATCATTTATCCCCTTCTCCTTTCTCCTCAAAAGCAGCCCGATAGCCGTTCCGCCGCCCCTGCGGGCATGGGAGCGACGGGGCTTTGCCGTGTCCGGAGGGATTCAAAAATTCAATGATTCAATGATTCAAAAATTCAAAGATTCAACGGCTCTCTCACACAGCTCCGTCACTGCGAGGGGTTGCGAGGGGTTGCGAGGAGTTGCGAGGAGTTGCGAGGCACGAAGCAAAGCAAAGCAGCCCATAGAAAAGGAAAGTCTGGATTGCTTCCTGCTTCGTACCTCGCAGTCGCAAGGACGGGACGGCGGGAACTCTTCTGCAAAAGCAGCCACGCCAGCCAACCGTCACTGCGAGTGTAGCGAAGCAGCCCATGAAAAGGGAATGTCTGGATTGCTTCGCTGCGCTCGCAAGGACGGACGGCGAAAGGCGCTCGCAAGGACGAACGGCGGAAACGCTCGCAAGGACAGTAGCAGCAAGTATGTATATCCAAATCAGGCGACGTCTGCCAACCGTCACTGCGAGCGCAGCGAAGCAGCCCAGACATTCTTTCATCATGGATTGCTTCCTGCCTCGCAACCCCTCGCAGTCGCAAGGACAGGAGGAGGTGTTTGCTGGGACGGAAGGAGGAGAGCTGCCTGAAAGGCAGTATCTTCATAACCGCAGGCCCTCGACCTTCGGAAAGTATCTGTGAAACAAATACCAGCCCAAGGTAAACTCCGTCGGCGGGGAGCTTTCCTTCCTGACAATGCCGACCGGCAATGCCCTGCCGGAAACGCCCCTGTACCACAGCCTGCAATACGGCGTCCCGATGAGCCATACCGGCATGACGGCAAACCCCTACATCCCGGGAGCGCCACTCTTCGAGAACGTGATTGTGCCCTACACCGTGGCAAACAAGTGCATCCTCACTATCGGATGGTATGCCTTCGACCTGAACACGACCGCCTACAACCCGGCGGGAGGCTTCAGGAGCGGCGACGGCCTGCAGCTCTACGGGCAAACGCAGAACACGACCGCCGTAAGCCTGCAGGGAACCCTGCAGGCGGATATCACCGGAACCTATACGGCGCCCAGCGTTTCGACCAGCGGCATTGGCGAAGCTTTCGGCTATGTCAGTTCCCTCTTCGGCCTCTTTTCGTCAATCGGCTCGCAGATAGCCGGCGGTAATCCGATGGGAGCCGCGGTAACCGGAGTTGGCGCAGGTCTTGATTTTATATCGAAGGCGGTGCCCGGCGGCGAACCCGTTAAGACGTCCGGCAGTATTACCCTCGGCCTCAACGGTTCTTTCACGGTCGGCGGCTACCTCCAGACGGCCACCTCCAATAATATCATGAACACCGGCTTTATGTACGACGGTATGTTTCTGGACGCCCTGTCGGATGAAGGCGTCTGGAGCTTGCAGGCCGACCCCGTGATGTGCGTGGTGAAAGATTTCTGCTATATCACCCCCGCTGCCCGGTACAACACGTCCTTCACCAGCATGAAGGTGAGCGCTACGGGAGCTGCATGGAACGGCCGGGATGCGATTGAGGCGGACACGCCTTTCTCGGGAGTCATGACGTATATTTCAATAGGGTCGCCCGGGTATATTCCCGTTAATTCCTATTTGCCCGACGATTCTTACCCCTGCCTCATTGCTTTCCTCGACCCGGCTTCCATCCGGATCAACCTGAACACCGGCAAGTATCCCAACCTGTCCGACGTAAACGTGTCGTGGGTGGCGGGGCTGTACCCCAACCAGTCGCCGGGGCATACCAATGCCGTCCGGTCGGCAATGGGTCTGCCGAAGGTGGGCACCGCGGATACCCAGAATGAAACCTGGTCGAAGAACCTCCGCTACAATAACCTGTCTTATCTTGTGAATAATTTCAACGACTTTGTTTCGTCCGGCATTGAAGGCGATGCGTCGGCCTGTCAAAAGTGGGAAACCACAGACAATAACCTCCGCCATCTCTTTTACGGGAAAGCCCTGCCGGGAGCTGACAACAGCAAGGATCAGTTTGCAATCGACCCGCAGGTGACTTTTATACGTGACGTATCCAAGGATAACAACTATTCGCAGCAGACCGGCATGTCGTTTGCCTATATGGGTTCGACGATATATTATACCTATGAATACGTGGCTCGTGCAAGAGAAACTTTTTACGGCGCCATCGTTCCCGATTATGTAGTGTGGGTGACGGTATCATTCAAATATACCGACGCTGCGGGCGTTCAGCAAACCGGCCTGTTCAGCAAGCGCTTCCTGCCCGACATCCGGGTGATCAGCAAGGATGATTTGAAAAATACCTACAAGCCCGCCATCACGACGTACATCAACAACTGCAAGAGCGGCGCCGCCATCCAGACCATCAACGGCAAAGCCATTAATCACAGGGGGAATGACGCGATGCTGTATAAAATCAATAAAATCGCAAGCGGATTGTAATGAATGATGAGTGACGAATGCGAATCCGGATTGCCTCCCGCTTTGCTTTGCTTCGTTCCTCACAACTCCTCGCAATCCCTCGCAACTCCTCGCAGTCGCAGGGACAGGGGCGGCGGAAACGGGGATGAGAACATACTCTTCCGCAAAAGCAGCCACGCCCAGCCAACCGTCACTGCGAGGTACGAAGCAGCCCATAAAAAAGGAATGTCTGGAGTGCTTCCTGCTTCGTACCTCGCGCTCGCAAGGACGGGGCGGCGGGAAGGCGCTCGCAGGGACGGGGGACGCCATCCCCTTTCGCAGGGACGGAGAAAACAAATCTCACACAAATAACGAACCAAATGCGAGTCATGCAACGGGGCGGGGCGGTGTACATACTGACGAATCGCCGTAACGGTACGCTCTACACGGGCGTAACAGACAATCTTCGCCGCCGGACGGAGGAACATCGCACACATCTTTATCCGGACAGCTTTACGGCGAAGTACGATTGTCACATGCTGGTATATTACTGTGTATATCCGCGAATAGAAGACGCCATTGCGGAAGAAAAGCGTATCAAGGGCGGCAGCCGTAAAGCGAAAATACGCCTTATCGAAAACTTAAACCCTGCATGGAATGACCTTTGGGATGAAATCAGGGACTGGGATTAAGGGCCGTTGAATGAGAACATGCCCT
>JAISEZ010000003.1 GCA_031263835.1 Tannerella sp. | reverse complement strand
ACCTGTTTTCCCGTCAATATTGCTGATGACGGTATGAAGTTTAATATTCATCTGTTCCGGCGCCTTTTGCATGCGATTCAGACAGGTGGCCTTCGCATTTGTCAGCATCGTGCGGTGGCACACGGCGCTCCGCAGGGCACGGGTTTGGCTGTCGGGCTGAAAACTTGCCGTCAGCAGTCCGCAGCGGTGCAGTTTCTGAATCCATTCCGCATCGCCCCCGTCGTCTTTGCTGCCCGTGACGTTTTTTACATGACGGGCATTCACAGGAGATACCTCAAAGCCTTTCTCCTGCAGGAGCAGGAACAGGGGGATCCGGTAAACTCCCGTGCTTTCCATCGCTACGCCTTCTATTTGACAGCTCTTCAACCTCGCTGTCAAATCATGCAGATCCCGGGTGTAGCAGCCGAATTCCTCTACGGCCACTTCTTTCTCACTGACGGGGTAAGCTGCCACCGTTCCGCCATTGTCCGATACATCCATACCCACTGCATGATGGCGGACAGTCTCAAACTGTGTGATTTTTTTCACACCTGTCTTTGTTTTAATTGCCCTGTCCATAAATCTTTTTTTTAAGATCATGCGATAACGGAAAGCAGGCTGTAAATTCTTTTATCCGGTATCTTTCTACCACTGTTGGCTTCTTTTTCCGTTTGAACCGAACTGCGAACGGGTATTTTATACCACTGTTCTGACGGTTTCTTTCGCATGATTCTTTTTGCAAAGGTAGCATTTCTGGCTGCGCTCCCTCCCTCCTGTTACTTCGATATGGTTGTAGTGGCTATATTGGGCAACTGCGTAACATCAGTAATTGAATTGATAATTGAAAATTCTCTGTGTCTCTCTGTGTAACTGCTTCTTTTCTTACACAGAGATTTTCTTTGTGTGCTCCGTGTCTCCGTGGTGATAATTTATTCTTTGCCGCACGCAGTCTATTTTGCTTCCAGACGGAAAACGGTCACCGAATTGGGCGGAAAAACGCAGGTAAGGGGATGTGTGTAAGGAAAGCGGAGCCGTTTCCGTTCGGGTGTGATTGCGTCGGGGTGAGCCAGTGTGTTGCGTCCATCCGGCGCGCCGGTCAACTGAATCATTTCCGCCTGAGCGCGGATATTCCCCCCCAGCACGTGCAGCGAAGTCCATTCTTCGTGATAGGTTGTGTTGACGACTTTCAGGAGGATGGTGTTTGTGTCCGCTTCCCGTGTGGCCACCGTCACCAGGGAGGGACAGACGGGTACGGCCGCTTCCGTCAGCAGGGAATCATTCAGGTAGCACCGAATCCATTCGTCTTGGCAAACGATTTTTACCGTGTACCGGCGGCCATCTTCCATGACCGGCGTAACGGGCGACGCCAGCGGACGCTCTACGCGTCCCGCACAGTGATACAGCCCGGCCGTCCCGCCGGCAAAGACCAGGGATATGCAGTCGCCCTGCTCTTCCACCAGACCGTTGTCGCGCACCTGCAGCCTGATTTTCCCCCGGGGCTGCATCCGTTTGAGGCGCGCAGAGAAGGTATAGTTGTATGCCGTGGAATCTCCGGCAATGGCGTATTTCCGCTGTTCATCCTCGGAAAGCGGCTGCAGGCCGGAAGTCGAGCGGCCGAACAGCAGATGCCGCCGCTCGATTCGTTCGCCCGGCGTTTCCGGAACTTCCGGCGCGTCGGGGTCGGACGGGGCCGTTTGCATGTGCAGATTCTCCGCAAACCTTGTCCGGCGGATGGCCGTCCGTTCATCCTTCACGAACTTCAGCGGAAGGGGCGTGCCGTCCAGCGCCGTTTCACTCACTTCATAATCGTCGTTGTAGCAGATTATCGACACGCGCCCCTGCGTCACCAGGGATTTCCTGAACGTTTCCACATTCGTTGTCAGCAACTCGTCGCCGCGGTGAGCAGCGAACATTTCCAGCACATGATACGACGGACTTTTCACCAGACCGGACGCATCAAACGTGATGGCCGGCACGCCGTGTGACGGAAAGGCTGCGTGGCCGAGCAGCGGCGAGTAGGCCACTCCCATTACATTCGCCGGATTCCGTTCCGCGCCGATGAGGAAGGCCGCCTCTCCCACCGCCGCCCGCAACGTGCCTCCGGCAGGAGAATGCGCCGCTCCAAATTCCCCGATGAAGGTCATTGGCGTGCGGATGGTCAGGCTGCTCACGTCGAAACAGTTGTGGCTGCTGATTAAAAAATCGACACCGGCCAGGTAGTGCGTATCAATCCAGTCGCTCCGGAAGCCTTTCACGGCAACGGAATCGGTACTGATGAACGCCATCTCGGGGAAGGATTCCCTGACCGCCTGCCGCAGATACTGATAGCGGCGGGAATAGATGATACCCCTGTTTTCGCTACCCGGCTCCACCGTTTTCAGGTTAAACGGCTGTGCATGGCCATTGCCGGCCCGCATCTGTCCGTAGAACGAATCGACCGGCGCATTGGCATACGCAAGGGCGTGTTTCAGGCGTTCCGCCCAGACGTCCATGCTGTTAATCTCCTCGTAACGCAGGCGGTAACGCTGGTTCAGCACGCCTGCGTTCGCCACGTAGAGCGGCCATGCCTCCAGGTCTTCGCACAGTTGCAGGTACTCGTGAAAACCCATGCCGTTCGTCGAGCCGTATCCCCAAATGCTCCAGAGCGGCTTCCGCTGTTCGACCGGCCCGACCGATTCCTCCCATTTCGGCGCCGATTCAATCGAATAGCCTTCGGCAAACGCTCCGCCGGGGAAACGGATGAACTTCGGATGCAACGCCGCCAGCGCTTCGACCAAATCCGCCCGCCATCCGTTCGGACGTCCTTTCCACGTCTTCCGGGGAAACAGGGAGACCCTGTCCAGGTAGAACCACAGGCCGCTGTCGGCGCTGAAAACCAGTGTCGCATGCGACGTGTTTTCCGTAGCCGTAAAAGTGTGGCGCACCTGCGTCCATTCGAGGGGCGGCTGTATCTGAAACACGTCGCTCAGCGGCCTGTGTGTGACCGAATCCATCAGCCGGACATTCAGATGCGCATAACTTCCTCCGCGCAGCCGGAACGACAGCTCATACTGTTCGCCCTCGCGCAGCCCGATACCGTGAAAGCCTTCCGCCACAACGCCGCCGCCCTGTCCGGAATAGTCCACCCGGATGCCCAGCGAGCGATTGTTTTTTCCGTCAAAGGCATAGGAAGTATGAAGATACCAGTACGTATGGCTGCCGTCCAGCAGTCGCCAGCCGGAAACGGCGTCCGGCGCGACGAAAGGCACTTTCCATCCGGCCGCCGTAACCAGATGACCGCCGGCCGCATCATACAGGCATCCGGCCGGTACAACGCCCTCTTCAAAATCCCGGTTCCGCACCTGTTCGGCGTAGAGTCCGCCTTCAATGGCGTGGTTGACCTCTTCAAGCGTCAGGCCATACAAATCCCCGTTCACCGGCACGGTCAACTTCTCCAAATCAATCGTAATGGAAGACGTCACCGGCGGCACCGGCTTGCACGCCCACAATAACAGCAGGAAAAGACTGCCTGTACATATATTCATTTTCATCGCATACATTCT
>JAISEZ010000278.1 GCA_031263835.1 Tannerella sp. | reverse complement strand
TCACTTTTTTTCCTATCTTTGCGCCGTTCAATTTTCGAAGGAATCAATTTAATAAAGCAATAATTATGGAAGCAGGAAAATATTCATTTGGAACAGGCGACCGTTTCGCCCGTCAGGGAGAGGCGCAGTTAACGGCATTGATAAAGGCGAGCAGGGCGCTGGGGCAGGAGATTGTGCCGGTGTGGAACAAGTCGAACCGCGAACACACCATTGTGCACTCCACCCCCGCCGATACGCGCAGGGAGGCCGATGCGGCCGTGAAAGCGCTGGGTTACACGGGAGCATATTTTGTCGATGCCGACCACATCAACCTGAGTAACGTGGACAGGTTTATTGAGCACTCGGACTTCTTCACGCTCGACGTGGCCGACTACATCGGCAAGCAGGCCGCGCCGGACGACCTGGACGCATTCGTGGCAAAGAACCGCAGGTACGCCGGGAAACTGCATATCCCCGGCATTGCCGAGCCGTTCGACGTGCCGGAAACGCTGCTGCGGGACATCGCCGCCAAGTTCCTTTACGCCGTGCAGGAAGCGGGGAACATCTACCGCCACATCGAAAAGGCAAAGGGCGCCGGCAACTTCATCGCCGAAGTCTCGATGGATGAAGTGAACGAGGCACAGTCGCCCGTTGAGCTGTTTTTCATCCTGAGCGCCATTGCCGGCGAACGTATCCCGGCGCAGACCGTCGCCCCCAAGTTTACCGGACGCTTCAACAAGGGCGTGGACTACGTCGGCGACGTGGCGCAGTTCGGCAGGGAGTTCGAAGAAGACCTGCTGGTGATTGATTACGCCGTGAAGGAATTCGGCTTGCCCGCCGGCCTGAAGCTGAGCATCCACTCCGGCAGCGACAAGTTTTCCATCTATCCGGTGATGGGCGAACTGCTCGGAAAATACGACCGGGGCATCCACATCAAAACGGCCGGGACAACGTGGCTCGAAGAAATCACGGGACTGGCGCTGTCCGGCGACGACGAAGCCGTTGACCTGGCCAAGGCGATATACAGCGGCGCCCTGGCACGCTTCGACGAGCTGTGCGGCCCGTATGCCACGGTGATTGACATTGACAAAAGCCGGCTGCCGTCGCCCAAAGAGGTGGAACGCTGGAGCGGCACGAAACTGGCCGACACGCTTCGCCATATCCCCGGCCATCCCGACTACAACCCGAATTTCAGGCAGCTGATACACGTCGGCTACAAGGTGGCCGCAGAATACGGCGTGGAGTTCACCCGTACCCTGGAAAAACACCGGGACACCGTCGGACAGCAGGTCATCGAAAACATCTATGACCGGCATATCAGGCGCCTGTTCGGGATTCAATAATTCAAAGATTCAATGATTCAATGATTCAATGATTCAAAGATTCAATGGTGCATACCGGGTGCAGGGGAGGGAGTCCGGCATGAATGATTGAATCTTTAAATTATTGAATCATTGAATCTTTTTCTGCCGGCTGTGCGTGAAAATCGTTTTTATCGTGTACCTTTGCAGTAGAATCATAAAATAAAACTGCAAATCATGAGTAAAAAAGCGATTTTGATTATCTGTGACGGATGGGGAATCGGCGATAAGAGGAAAGATGATGTCATTTACTGTACGCCAACGCCCTATTGGGACTCACTGCTGGCCAACTATCCACATTCACAGTTACAGGCTTCGGGCGAAAACGTAGGCTTGCCGGACGGTCAGATGGGCAATTCCGAAGTAGGCCATTTGAATATCGGAGCCGGACGGGTGGTTTATCAGGATTTGGTGAAAATCAACCTGGCCTGCCGGAACAGTTCCATCCTTGAAAATCCGGAGATTCGGCGTGCATACGAATATGCGAAAACAAACGGCCGGCAAATTCATTTCCTCGGGCTTGTTTCCGACGGAGGGGTACACAGTTCCCTGGACCACCTGATGAAGCTGACGGAAATTTCGAAACATTACGGCATAGACAAATCTTTTGTCCACTGCTTTATGGACGGTCGCGACACCGACCCCCGAAGCGGAAAGGGTTTTATCGAAGCGCTCGAAAACCACCTGAAAACGACCGGCGGAAAGATTGCCTCCATTGTCGGCCGCTACTACGCGATGGACCGCGACAAACGCTGGGAGCGCGTGAAGGAAGCATACGACTTGCTGGTCAAAGGCATCGGCAAGCCTTCGGAGTGCATGGTCGCGGCGATGGAAGAATCGTATGCCGACGGCGTCACCGACGAATTTGTCAAGCCGGTTGTAGCGGTGAAAAACGGCAAGCCCGTGGCCGTCATTGAAGAGGGCGACGTTGTAATCTTCTTCAATTTCCGTAACGACCGTGCCAAGGAACTGACCGTCGTCCTGACGCAGCAGGACATGCCGGAAGCCGGAATGCAGACCGTCCCGAACCTGCAATACTTCACCATGACGCCCTACGACGCAACGTTCAGGGGGTTGCATGTCCTGTTCGACAAGGACAACGTGGACAATACGATGGGCGAATACCTGTCGGCGCAGGGAAAAAGGCAACTGCATATCGCCGAAACGGAGAAATACGCGCATGTGACGTTTTTCTTCAACGGCGGACGCGAAGCGCCTTTCGACGGCGAAGACCGCATTCTGGTGCCCTCACCCAAGGTAGCGACCTACGACCTGAAACCCGAAATGAGTGCATACGAAGTGAAAGACAGGCTGGTGGAAGCCATCCGGACGCAGCAGTACGATTTCATTGTCTGCAATTATGCCAACGGCGACATGGTCGGTCACACCGGTGTATATGCCGCCATCGAGAAAGCGGTGATTGCGGTGGACGCCTGCCTGAATGAAACGGTAGAGGCCGCCCGTGCAAGCGGTTACGAGGTCATCATCATCGCCGACCACGGCAATGCCGACCATGCCCTGAACGAAGACGGCTCGCCCAACACGGCGCACTCGCTCAATCCGGTGCCGTTCGTCTATGTGACGGACAACAGGGCGGCGAAAGTATCCGACGGCATACTGGCGGATGTAACTCCTTCGCTGCTGACTGTTCTGGGTCTGCCCCAGCCGAAGGAGATGACGGGACACAGCCTGATTCAGGCGTGAAGCGACAGTTACCGAACCCTCTACTTTACCCGGATTGCTTCAAATCGGCGATACACTGGTCAGTCTGGAACTGATTGAACGCTTTTTCTGCTGTGACCTTTCACAGTGCAAAGGCGTGTGCTGCATTGAAGGCGAGGCCGGAGCGCCACTGGAGAAAACGGAATTTGAACGTTTACGCAGCTTGCTGCCCGTGCTTTGGGACGACCTCTCGCCCCGGGCACAGGCGGTCATTCGCCGGCAGGGAATCGGTTACATTGACCGGGACGGCGAGATTGTCACCTC
>JAISEZ010000214.1 GCA_031263835.1 Tannerella sp. | reverse complement strand
ATTTTTATTGTCAATTAAGAAGGTTATTTACTCATTTGTATGTACTTTTGTGCCGCATTTGATAACATCAGACGGATGGAAGAAATAAAACATGAGTGTGGTATCGCTATGATAAGGCTGCTCAAGCCACTGGAGTACTATCACGAGAAATATGGAATGTGGACGTACGCACTCAGCAAGCTCTATTTATTAATGGAAAAACAGCATAACCGCGGGCAGGAAGGCGCCGGGTTAGCGTGTGTCAAGCTCAACGCCCGTCCGGGCGAGGAGTACATGTTTCGTGAGCGGGCGGTCGGGACGGGCGCCATTACCGAAATATTCAACGCTGTTTACCGCTATTACAAGGGCGTGGCGGGCAGGCAGCTGAACGACCCGCAGTTTGCGGGGGGCAATCTCCCCTTTGCCGGCGAACTCTATATGGGGCACCTGCGCTACAGCACCACCGGCAAGTCGGGACTTTCCTACATCCATCCCTTTTTGCGGCGAAACAACTGGAAGGCGCGGAACCTGGTGCTCTGCGGCAACTTCAACATGACCAACGTCGCGCAGATATTTCACGAAATCACCGCCACCGGACAGCATCCCCGACACTATGCCGATACGTATATCGTACTGGAGCAGCTCGGCCACCGTCTCGACCGCGAGGTCGAACACCTCTACCGGAAATACGAAGCCGAGGGACTGAACAGTCTCGACATCACCCGCGCCATCGAAACCAATATCGACCTGACAAACGTCATCGAAAAGGCCGCTTCGTCGTGGGACGGCGGCTACGTCATCTGCGGCATCACCGGCAGCGGCGAGGCCTTCGTCATTCGCGACCCCTGGGGCATCCGCACGGCATTCTACTATGCCGACGAAGACATTGTGGTGGCGGCCTCCGAGCGTCCCGTCATACAGACCGTCATGGATGTGCCGGCAGAGAAGGTCCGGGAACTCCAGCGCGGCGAAGCGATGTTCATCAGCCGGAAAGGCGGCTTCCGCACGGCGCAGGTGCTGGAGCCGCAGAAGCTGAGCGCCTGCTCCTTCGAGCGCATCTATTTCTCGCGCGGAAGCGATGCGGAGATTTACAGGGAACGGAAAAAACTGGGCACCAATCTGGTGGAACCCATCCTGAAAGCCGTGGACTATGACCTCGAACATACTGTTTTTTCCTTCATCCCCAACACGGCCGAGGTCGCCTACCACGGGATGCTGGAGGGACTGAACCGTCACCTGGACCGTACCAGGATGCAGCTTATCATGGAGAAGGGCGGAACACCCGAAGCCGGCGAACTGAACCGCATCCTCTCCATGCACATCCGCAGCGAGAAGGTCGCCCTGAAGGACATCAAGCTGCGGACGTTCATCACCGAAGGACACAGCCGCAACGACCTCGCGGCGCACGTTTACGACATCACCTACGGCAGTCTCGTCCCCGACGAAGACAATCTGGTGGTGATTGACGACAGCATCGTGCGCGGAACGACGCTCAAGCAGAGCATCATCCGCATCCTCGACCGCCTGCGTCCGAAGAAAATCGTCATTGTCTCCTCCTCGCCCCAGGTGCGTTACCCCGACTGCTACGGCATCGACATGTCGAGCCTGAGCGAGTTCATCGCCTTCAAGGCAGCCATCGAACTGCTGAAAGACCGCGGGATGGAAAACGTCATCACGGAGACCTATCACAAGGCCCGGAAGCAGACGCAGCAAAAGAATCTCAGCGCCGCCCCCGTCAACTGTGTGAAGAAAATATACGCGCCCTTTACCGGCGAAGAAATATCGGCCAAGATGGTGGAACTCCTGACCGGAGACGACATCCGCGCCCGGGTAGAAATCGTCTATCAGGATATGGACGGACTTCATGCCGCCTGTCCCGGTCACCCCGGCGACTGGTATTTTTCGGGCGACTATCCCACGCCCGGCGGCATCCGGATGGTCAACAACGCCTTCATCCGCTACGTGGAAGAAGAATACGGCAGGGACGACGGACAGGCATTGAATAAATCAGTAGTTAGTAGTCAGTAGATAGTAGTCAGTAGAATGGATACATTAGTTTATACTGCGCGTGGCATGGTTTTTTGCATGGAAATAAGGATAAAAACAGATTCGTACAGGGCAAATTTCCCCTGGGGAATCGGTAATTCCCCAGGGGGAACCGGCAATTCCCCAGGGGGAATCGGCAATTCCCCAACGGGAACCGGCAATTCCCCAACGGGAACCGGCAATTCCCCATGGGGAATCGGCAATTCCCCAACGGGAATCGGCAATTCCCCAACGGGAACCGGCAATTCCCCATGGGGAATCAGCAATTCCCCAACGGGAATCGGTGATTTTTCCGGGGGTATCTCCGTGGTAATCATTTATTTTTCACGGTCATGCACAAAAACCATGCCGCGTGCAGTACAACTGCCGATTCGCATGAATCATTGAATTTTTGAATCATTGAATCTTTGAAATTATATATATGAACGAACGGACAGCAACCTTGATTTTAGACGACGGAAGCGAATTTCAGGGCTTTTGTTTCGGGTATGAGCGGCCGGTAGCGGGCGAAGTAGTATTCAACACCGCCATGACCGGCTATCCCGAAAGCCTGACCGACCCTTCCTATGCCGGCCAGCTGATGGTACTGACCTATCCGCTGATAGGCAACTACGGCGCGCCCGACCGCGCGCTCCGGCCCGACGGCCTTTCCGCCTTCATGGAAAGCGAACGCATCCATGCCGACGCCATCATCGTCAGCGACTACAGCCACGACTACAGTCACTGGAACGCCGTCGACTCCCTTTCGGAGTGGTTGACCGGCGAACGGATTCCCGGACTTTACGGCATCGACACACGTTCCCTCACCAAGCTGCTGCGCGAAAAAGGCAGCATGAAGGGGAAAATCGTACTGGACGACCCCGGTGAAATCGACTTCTACGACCCGAACGCCATCAATCAGGTGGCGCGCGTATCGTGCCGCGAAGTCATCACCTACGGCGCGGGCGCGGGAAAGAAGAAAATCGTCCTGCTGGACTGCGGCGTGAAGCACAACATCATCCGCTGTCTGCTGAAGCGCGGCCTGACGGTGATTCGCACGCCCTGGGACTACGACTTCCATACGCTGGACTACGACGCCCTCTTTATCAGCAACGGCCCCGGCGACCCGGACACGTGCGACGCCGCCGTGCAGCATATCCGCCGCGCCCTGCCGGACAGCCGGCCCGTTTGCGGCATCTGCATGGGCAACCAGCTGCTGGCCAAGGCCGGCGGCGCAAGCATCTACAAGCTGAAGTACGGACACCGCAGCCACAACCAGCCGGTGAGGATGGTCGGCACCGACCGGTGTTTCATCACCTCGCAGAACCACGGCTACGCGGTCGACAGCCATACGCTGGGCGCGGACTGGGAACCTCTCTTCGTCAACATGAACGACGACACCAACGAGGGCATCCGTCACAGGACCAAACCCTTCTTCACCGCCCAGTTCCATCCCGAGGCCTGCAGCGGCCCGACGGATACGGAGTTTATTTTCGACCGTTTCACGGAAATGGTTTTCAATCAATAAGGAGAATCGGTAGAATAGTAGTTAGTAGATAGTAGTTAGTAGAATAGCAGTTAGCAGTTAGTAGAATGGATACATCAGTTCATATACAAAATCAAATAGCCCCGATGGAAATGTACGGCTTTTCCGCCGGCAGCCCCCTACTAACTACTATCTACTAACTACTGACTCCTGATTCCCGATTTGCAACAATAACAGCAGAATATTATGGACAAGCAAAACGTAAAGAAAGTATTGGTACTGGGTTCCGGCGCGCTGAAAATCGGCGAAGCCGGCGAGTTCGACTATTCCGGTTCGCAGGCCCTGAAGGCCATCCGGGAAGAAGGCATCCGGACGGTGCTGATTAACCCCAACATCGCCACCGTCCAGACGTCCGAGGGCGTGGCCGACAGAGTATATTTCCTGCCCGTCACGCCGTTTTTCGTCGAGAAGGTCATCCGCAGGGAACAGCCGGACGGCATCCTGCTGGCTTTCGGCGGGCAAACGGCACTGAACTGCGGCGTGACGCTCTACCGGAACGGCATTCTGGAGAAATACGGCGTACAGGTGCTCGGCACGCCGGTGCAGGCCATCATCGACACGGAAGACCGCGAGCGGTTCGTCAAAAAGCTGGACGAGATACAGGTGAAGACGATTCAAAGCGAAGCCGTCGAGACGCCCGAAGACGCCCGCCGCGCCGCCGCGCAGCTCGGCTATCCCGTCATCATCCGCGCCGCCTACGCGCTTGGCGGACTGGGTTCCGGTTTCTGCAACAGCGAAGAGGAACTGAACGTGCTGGTCGAAAAAGCCTTCTCCTTCTCGCCGCAGGTACTGGTCGAGAAAAGCCTGAAGGGATGGAAGGAGATAGAATACGAAGTCGTGCGCGACCGCTACGACAACTGCATCACCGTCTGCAACATGGAAAACTTCGACCCGCTGGGCATCCACACGGGCGAAAGCATCGTGATTGCGCCGTCGCAGACGCTGACCAATTCCGAATACCACAAGCTGCGCGAGCTGGCCATCCGCATCATCCGCCACATCGGCATCGTGGGCGAGTGCAACGTGCAGTACGCCCTCGACCCCGCGAGCGAAGACTATCGCGTCATTGAGGTCAACGCCCGCCTGAGCCGTTCGTCGGCGCTGGCCTCGAAGGCGACCGGCTATCCGCTGGCCTTCGTAGCCGCCAAGCTGGGGCTGGGATACGGCCTGTTCGAACTGAAAAACTCGGTCACCCGGACCACCCCGGCCTTCTTTGAACCGGCGCTGGACTATGTCGTCTGCAAGATTCCGCGCTGGGATTTGGGCAAGTTTCAGGGCGTGGCGCGCGAACTGGGCAGCAGCATGAAGTCCGTCGGCGAGGTCATGGCCATCGGGCGCACCTTCGAAGAGGCTATCCAGAAAGGCCTGCGGATGATTGGGCAGGGCATGCACGGCTTTGTGGAAAACAAGGAAATCGTCATCACCGACATCGCCCGCGCGCTGAACGAACCGACCGACCGCCGGATTTTCATCATCAGCAAGGCGTTTCGCGCCGGATATACCGTTGACCGGATTCACGACCTGACGAAGATAGACAAGTGGTTTCTCTACAAGCTGATGAACATCATCCGCACGGCGGAGGCGCTCGAAGCCCTGTCGCCGGCGGACGGGCCGGACGGCCTGGCGGACGTGCTGAGCCGCGACCTGTTGCGCAGGGCGAAGGTCGAAGGCTTCTCCGACTTCCAGATTGCCCGCGCCCTGTGGAAGGACGGGATGGAGGAAAAACACCTGGACCGGGTACGCGACTACCGCAAGCGTTCGGGCATCGTGCCGGCGGTCAGGCAA
This sequence comes from Tannerella sp., assembly GCA_031263835.1. Lineage (GTDB taxonomy): Bacteria > Bacteroidota > Bacteroidia > Bacteroidales > Tannerellaceae > Tannerella. Next base: position 2,020 of record JAISEZ010000214.1, on the reverse strand, counting down.
ATCGACACGCTGGCGGCCGAATATCCGGCGCAGACAAACTACCTGTACCTGACGTACAGCGACCGGGAGAACGACGTGCATTACCTCGGCGACCGCCGTTCCATCGTCGTGCTCGGGTCGGGCGCCTACCGCATCGGCTCGTCCGTCGAGTTCGACTGGTGCGGCGTGCAGGCGCTGAACACCATCCGGCGCGAAGGCTACCGTTCGGTCATGATTAACTACAACCCCGAAACCGTCTCGACGGATTACGACATGTGCGACCGCCTCTACTTCGACGAACTGACCTTCGAGCGCGTCATGGACATACTCGAACTCGAGAATCCGCACGGCGTCATCGTCTCCACCGGCGGACAGATACCGAACAACCTGGCCGTCCGTCTGGACGAACACCGGATACCCATTCTGGGCACCAGCGCCCGCAGCATCGACAACGCCGAAGACCGCCACAAGTTCTCCGCCATGCTCGACCGCATCGGCGTCGACCAGCCGCGCTGGAAGGAACTCAGCAGTCTGGACGACGTCAACGCCTTCGTACGCGAAGTCGGCTTTCCCGTGCTGGTACGTCCCAGCTACGTGCTGAGCGGCGCCGCGATGAACGTCTGCTCCAACGGCGAAGAGCTGGTGCGTTTCCTGCAACTGGCGGCCAACGTCAGCAAGAAACATCCCGTCGTGGTCAGCCAGTTTATCGAGGAAGCCAAGGAGGTGGAAATCGACGCGGTCGCCTGCAACGGCGAAATGGTCATGTACGCCATCAGCGAGCACATCGAGTTTGCCGGCGTCCACAGCGGCGACGCCACCATCCAGTTTCCGGCGCAGAAACTCTACGTCGAAACCGTCCGCCGCATCAAGCGCATCAGCCGTCAGATTGCCCGCGAACTGAACATCTCCGGCCCGTTCAACATCCAGTACCTGGCCAAGGGCAACGAAATCAAAGTGATTGAATGCAACCTGCGTGCTTCGCGGAGTTTCCCGTTCGTGAGCAAGGTACTGAAGATAAACTTCATCGACCTGGCGACCCGCATCATGCTGGGGTTGCCCGTCGAGCAACCGGGCAAGAACGAATTCGACCTCGACTGTGTCGGCATCAAGGCTTCGCAGTTCTCCTTCAACCGCCTGCAGAAGGCCGACCCCGTGCTGGGCGTCGACATGGCCTCCACCGGCGAAGTGGGCTGCATCGCCGACGACATTTCCGAAGCCGTCCTGAAGAGCATGCTGTCCGTCGGTTACCGGATTCCGGAGAAAAACATCCTCCTCTCCACCGGCGCGCCGCGTCAGAAAGTATCCATGCTCGACGCCGTCCGCCTGCTGCGGGAAAAGGGATACAACCTCTACGCCACGGGCGGCACGTACCGCTTTCTCCACGAAAACGGCATTGAGAGCACGCAGGTTTACTGGCCGAGCGACACCCGTCAGCCGCAGGCGCTCACGCTACTCCACGAGCATAAAATCGACATGGTGGTCAACATCCCGCGCAACCTGACGGCCGACGAACTGGACAACGGTTACAAAATCCGCCGCGCAGCCATCGACCTGAACGTCCCCCTGCTCACCAACGCCCGCCTGGCCGGCGCCTTCATCACCGCCTTCTGCACGCTCGCCCCGGACGATATGCAAATCAAAAGCTGGGACGAATACTGAGACGGTACGGCAAACCGTTTTAGTACGCAGACGCAGCTTGCGGGCGATTTGCCTGCGCATGGATGTATCAAGTAGCAACTAAGGGCTGAAAGTCCGTTATAACCCAGCCCAACGGCAACGCCCGGTCGTGGTCGGAAAATTATAACCTTCCGACCACGACCGGACGTCAGCCCGGAATGCACAAAACCATGTCGGGCGCAGTATAATTAACGGTAAAATTCAACGCTTCATCGCCAATAATTTTGGTATCAGAAACAGGAACTTCTTTCTTTATCGTTTGCAGGTTTATTTTTCTCCGGCACCTCAAAAAAAGAGTTAGCCCATTTATTTTCAGACAACGCTTCTGTCGAAAAAAAGACGTATATTTGCCACCTGATTATTA
>JAISEZ010000202.1 GCA_031263835.1 Tannerella sp. | reverse complement strand
AAGTACAAATAAATATTGTTGCGATTTATTTCCTTTATGGCATAACGTACAAAACCGCAGGAATATTGTACAAAACGGGCGTTTTCATTTAGAACATTAGTACACAGGGGCGGCATCATTACGCAGGAAGCGATGGATTTGCTGAACGCCGTCTGCACATACGCGGGTATCCGACCACAACTGGGCGTTGCCCTGCACTATTGTTCAATGCTTTTTCAGAGCTATTTGCATCCCACTAACCACTATCCCTGCCCCCCGAAAGTTTGTGCGGAACTCAGAACTGAAAGTAGATAAACGGTACAGTCCCGGCGCTTTTGACCTGTACGGCAAGGAAGATGGCGAGGATCAGGTACAGGGCCTGCAGGAGCACCGGCGACCGGCTGACGGCCTGTTGCATGCGCCGGTCGAACCGTTTGGGGATGAAATGAATCAGGTAGCCGGCCAGCATCAGGAGGAATACGCCCGGATAACCCCGCACGAACTGAACGAATACTTCCGGATAGAAACGGGTAGCTATCTGTCCGAGTATGTCGAAGGCGGTCCGGACGGAATCGGCACGGAAAAATATCCACCCGAAACAGACCAGATGGAACGTGAAGAGGACGCCGCACACACGGCGTATGGGCGTCATTTCCGCGCCATCCTTCCTGAAGCCGGGGAAATGCTTCATCACCCACCTGTGAACGGCCAGCGCCAGACCGTGGATGCCTCCCCACAGGATGAACCGGAAGGCGGCGCCATGCCACAGCCCGCCCAGCAGCATGGTGACCGTCAGATTGACATACGTGCGGAACGTCCCTTTCCGGTTGCCGCCCAGGGGGATGTACAGATAGTCTTTCAACCAGGCGGACAGCGAAATGTGCCACCGGCGCCAGAACTCCGTGATGGTGGCCGACTGGTAGGGTGAATCGAAATTGGCGCGGAAGCGGATGCCCAGCCACAGGGCTATCCCGATCGCCATGTCGGAATAGCCGGAGAAGTCGCAGTAGATTTGAAGCGCATACCCGTAAACGCCCAGCAGGTTCTCCACGCCGGTGTACAGGGCCGGGGCGTCGAATACGCGATCGACAAAGTTCAGGCTGAGGTAGTCGGATATGACGCATTTCTTCAACAGCCCGCAGAGAATCAGATACAGTCCTTCGCCCAGATGTTCGCGCGAGAGGACGGGCGTGCGGTACATCTGGGGGATAAAGTCGCGCGCACGGACAATCGGGCCGGCTACCAGACCGGGGAAGAAGGAGATGTAAAACAGGTAGTCTATCCAGCGCTGCAGCGGCTGCAGCCGTCCCCGGTAAACGTCGATGGTGTAGCTCAGCGACTGGAACGTGAAGAAGGAGATGCCGACCGGCAGGAAAATATCTACGGCCGTATATGTCAGCGACGCCAGAGAGGGAATGCCCAGCCATGCGCCTGCGTGCTGGAGGCACATCACTCCCAGGCTGTACAGGAATCCGGCGTACTTGAAATAGCTCAGCATCCCCAGGTTGATGCACACGCTCAACGCCACCCACGCTTTTTTCCACTTCTTCGCCCGGGTGGCGAAGATGCCGTGCGCAATCAGGAAGTCGGACGTGGCCGTGAAGAGCAGCAGCAGAAAGCAGAGGCCGCTGGTCTTGTAGTAAAAATAGAGGGAAAACAGCGTGACATAGATGATGCGCGCCGGCGCATGTCTGCGCAGCGACAGGAAGATGATGAAGAAGCCGGTGAACAGGAAAAAGAAAAATCCCGTGCTGAACAGCAGCGGTTCCTCCGGCTGATAGCGGAAGAGTTCCCCGAAGCGTTCGACCGAAAAGGTCTGTCCCAAAGATTCAATACTCATCGCCGGTCACCGGATGCTGCCGGTTCATTTTTAACCGGACAAGCGCCTGATACAGCAACTTGCCCTGCTCGTGATAACCCTCTACGCTGAAATGTACGCGGTCGCGACCCAGCAGTTTTCCTTCCCGCCACTTTCTGCAGGAACCGGCGCCGCCCGTCGCGCGGTACAGGTCAAAGCAGGCAAACCCTCCGGCTTCCGCATACGCAGTCATGGCGCGGGCTGCTTTGGCGATGTTTTCGTTCCGCACAAATCCGTTGCGCGTGCGCAGGAAACTCTCGGCCGGCGTGGTCAGCAGGATGGCCGTGGAGGGGAGGTATTCCCTGACCAGGCGGATGAAACCGTCCATCTGCGATACAAATTCCTCTTCCCTGAAATGACGGAGCGTATAGGATTCGTTTGTGCCCAGGGTGATGATCAGCAGCGAAGGCTCAAGGAGCGACAGCTGGCGGACGTAACCGGCGTCGGCATAATTCGCAAACATGGCTCCGTTCTGACCGATGGCATGGTACAGGACGCCCGGCTGACCGTTCAGGAGCGAAAAGCCGTAGTAGCTGCCGGTCGCCTCGCCGGGGGCGTCTTCGTCCGGGTCGATGCCGTACAGATGCAGCGAATCGACGGCTGTCGCCAGACGGAACGTGTCGATCACGACGTCCGGCGCCCGCAAATCAGAGCCGCAGACCGCCTCCGTCCACCGTTCGTCGGCCGTGTCGGGCAGCAGGCGGCGCGTCCGGGCGTCGCGATAGAAGAGTACCTCGTTGAACGCATACCCGGCGCCGCGCAGGGGACTGATGCCGATGGAAAGGTCAACGCTTTTCGATTCGGGCCGCAGCCCCATCCCGCCCAGTCCCCACGGGCAGTCCGGCGTTTTCTGGACACATCGCCCGGCAGTCCATCTCCCGACTGTTGACGAAGTAATCCGGTAATCCTTCGGTTCGTTCACTCTGGCCAGTTTCAGCGGTGCAATCCATCCCCGCCCGGCGTTGCCGAACGCGTCATGCAGCATGTGCATCACCTGTCCGCTGTAGAAGCCGGCCTGCACGTGCGAATCGCCCAGATGGACAATCCTGACCACCGTGTCCCTGCCGGCCAGCAACTGATCCAGTCCGTCCAGAAAACCGTCCAGCGAACGGGACGGGTCGCTCACCCGGCAAAGCGAATCCACCGCAAACGGGAGTTGCAGGTCGATGCTGTCCGTCAGTGCGGCGCGGGGCAATAACGTCCGTTCCGCAGCCGGCGTTTCCGGCGCCGCCCGTTCCGGCAGGGAAGACAGGCTCCCGATCCAGCCGGCCAGACCGAAGGCCAGCAAACCGGTTCCGATGCGACGGCGTTTCCTGCTGCTGTTGCTATTCCGGTTCATGTGCATATTCATCCGCTGTCTGTTCCATTTTGTCATACCATTCCTTCTCCAGCATCAGCGCTTCGTACAGTGCGCCGGCAAGCTCGCGTCCGCCTCTAAAGCTCAGGTGCGTATAGTCCCTGCTTGCCCAGCGGTTCTTCACATAGCGCACCATGCCATTCTCGCCCCCCATCGCCCGGAACATGTTCCAGAAAGTCACCTGCGCTGCTTCGGCTGTCTGACGCTGCGCCTTCAGCAGCGAGACGACTGCCGGAATCGTACGGAAGGCGCCGTTGCGGTAATGGCTCCGGTCGGATACGCTCAGCAGGAGAATGTCGGACGCGGGGAAACACTGCTGCACGTGGCGGACGACCTCCGTCAGCTGTTCCCGGTACCAGCCGTAGTCGTGCAAATCTTCCGTCGCCACGTTCAGCCCGTACTGCAGCACAATCAGGTCGTAGGGACGGATTTCATTCAATCTCCGGCAACTGCTTTCGTCCAGCCGGCTGAGCGTCGTGCCGGAATTGCCGCGCAGCGAGAAATTGTCCACCACCACGCCGGCGTTGTCTTCCAGTGCGACGCCCAGCGCCTGCAGGCCCCTGGCGTTGCGGAACTGGAAGCGTCCGTCCGTGAAGAGACCTTCCGTTTCGTACTGCGCCACCGTGCCGGTCGGCGGCAGGACGGCCGTCAGCGTATCCTTTCCGCGGTTGCAGGTCAGGCGCATTTCCGCCGCCTCGTTCCGGGAATAGAGAAACTTCACCGAAGAGACCGGCTCCAGTCCCGGATAGAAGTCAACCGTCCTGAAGGTGATGGAAGGATCGTCCGCCTGCGCTTCGAAAAGCAAACCGGAGAGGACGTAGGCGCGCTTTTTGTCCGTCAGCAGGGAGTGAGTGTTCCATCCCCTGGAACGCTGGTAAACGGTCGGGCGATACTGTTCCACCTCGGAGGCCACCGGCACGAACCCGACGCCGTGTCCGCCGAAACGCGCCTGCATCCTCGCCCTGAAATCGGCTACCAGAATGTCGCCTTCGATAAAGGAATCGCCCAGAAACGCAATCCGCACCGGACGGTTCATAAGGGCTATCCGGTTCAGCGCCGCGAAGAAACGCGACAGACCCGTATGCGCTGCCGAAAAGTCTTCGATCAGCGTCGGCAGCGAATCGGTCATTCCTTTCTCCGCGAGCAGTTTCCGGTACGCCGAATCGCGCCGGGCGGCAAGGGTCAGGCTGTCGTCCGGCAGGGCGGAAGAACGTTCCGTACTGTCCGGTTCTTCGAGCAGGAGTGCGTCGAGCGCATCGTCTGCCGGAAGAACGCGAATATCCGACAAAAGGTCTACCTTCCTGACCGCAATGCCCATCCACTCCTCCGGCAACCAGTACATCCCGATGCAGACAACCCACGTCGCCAGCAGGATCACAAGTAATCTCCCGAATTGACTTTTCTCTGACATCTCCTCTTCCATTAAAACGCACAAAGATACGGATATTTTCGCAGGTGGAAAGAGCGTTGAATAGTGGTTAATGATTAACCTCAGTTCGACCGAAGAAAAGCCAGAAAACAGTTGAAAAAGAGACTGAAAGTTTGTGCCTTCAGGGCTTAATAAACAAAGAAATACGAACAAAATTATCTTATTTATTATGGATATAGATACAGTTGAAATTTATTACGTGGCAGACAGATTCAGCAGAAAATTCGATGGAGTAATGGTGGGCACCTGAAAAAACGGTAAAAATCAAATAGTCAAGAGGAAATCATCAGGGCAAACGCATGAAAAAAGATTCATTTTTAACAAAAAAAACAGTCATAATTATACTTGCAAGATTAGATAAAATCCAGTATATTTATCTGACAATCAAATATTTTTGATATAATAAATTAGGCATAGGCGCTTAGAGCGCACTCTATAAATATATCTGTTATCAGCAGAATATCTTCCCTTTTGCCTTCCGGACGGAAGCGGATTATCCGGTACTTCTCTTCCCGAAGCACGGGTCTCCTTACCCTGTTCCCGTTTTTTGTCGTTACGTGTTCACTGCCATAGAGTTGAATAATGGCATCCTGTATGAGCTGTCCGTCTCTGAAACACTTGAAGGTCAAATCAGATTCCCTTACAATATTCAGTTTTCTGTTTTCCATGAGCCGGCCGACAAACCGCAGGTCTTCCGTGGAATTCATCTCCCGGAACGCTTCGGTGGAGCTTTGACCGCGATCGAAAACATATACACTGGCATGTTCCCTGCTTTTTTTAAAATGTTCTTTCACGTTTTCCGGCAGCGCCAGCGATTCGC
>JAISEZ010000170.1 GCA_031263835.1 Tannerella sp. | reverse complement strand
CCCATTCATTTATGTCATTTTCAGCGCTTTAAGCGTCTTTCGCAACTATTATTCCTTATTGTACCTGTCCGCGTGCACCTCATCGCACGGCGCGGGAAGGTTGCCTGTTGCCTGCTGGCAAGAGGAACACCTTGTATCCTGCGCACGGCACGGATATAAAGATTCAAAGATTCAACCGTTCAAAGATTTAAGGGCGAGCGGCGGAGATAACTGTCGGGGCAGGACACATGACTGTCCCGGGCAAAGCATGAACAGCGGGGCCGGGAAACTGTCCGCCGGACATGCCACCGCTCAATGCCTGTCTGTACATATAAAATAAATCTCATATGATTATTTACAACGTGATTATTAACAGTTTAAAAGAGAATCGCCTATGAGTAGAAACAGGGATTACATCCCGCGCAGGGATGCCGATTTTTACTCGTATATGGACGGTTTCATGTCTTATGTGGACATGAACGCCGGGCGAATGGAGAAAGGAGGTATGCTTACGAAGTAGAAGCGTTTTTTTAAAATGAACGGAAACGCCGCAGGCGTTTCACCAAGTAATTAATCGCTGCGCTCTTTTTCGCACTATAATGAAACGAAAGCGGAAAAGAGGCGGCAAATATCAATAACTAATTATATATCAAAAATTAAACTTGTATGAATCTTAGACCAACATTAAGAAAATTGACAGTCCGAACGTGCTTGACGACATTTATGGTCGCATGTTTGACTTATTTTGCAGGGGCGGAAAATGCAGACGAAAGAAACGGTCGCATTTCCGCCGGAGAGATTTCGCAGCAGGACAGGGTGATAACGGGAACGGTGCTCGACGAGGCCGGCGAACCCCTGGTCGGCGTGAATATCTCTATCAAGGGAACAACCACCGGCACAGCCTCTGACTTTGACGGGAGTTTTTCCATTCAGGTGGCGAGCCGCGAGGCGATACTGGTATTTTCCTTTATCGGCTATACCACGCAGGAGGTGACGGCGGGCAGTCAAACCCGGCTGACCGTCACGCTGCGCGAAGACATGCAGTTGCTGGATGAAGTCGTCGTTGTCGGTTACGGTACGCAAAAGCGTTCCGACATCACCGGCGCCATTGCCTCGGTAGGGCAGAAAGATTTTATCAGGCAGCAGACCTTCCGTTCGACTGACATTTTGCAGGGACGCGTGGCCGGCGTGCAGGTAACCAATACCAGTGGCAGCCCGTTTGCCGATACGAAGATTCGTGTGCGGGGAACCAATTCCATCAACGGCAGTAACGACCCCCTGTATGTGGTGAACGGCATGGTAGGTGGCGGTATGCCTGCGGCGGAGGACATCGAATCCATCGAAGTGCTCAAGGATGCTTCGGCCACAGCCCTCTACGGATCGCGCGGCGCCAACGGTGTGATCATTGTCACAACCAAAAAGGGTGTGGCCGGCAAAACGCAGATTACCGTGGATGCCTACGGTGCACTGCAAACGCCGTCCAACCTGTATGACATGCTCGACGCGGCTACCTTTGCCCAGGCGTATAACTACACAACCGGTACCGCGGCTTATTCCAACGAGGAATACCTGAAATACAAGGAAACCGGCGGAACGGACTGGCAACGTGCCGTGCTTCAGGATGCCTGGATACAGCGCTATCGCCTGAACATCAGTGGCGGCACGGAAAAAGTGAGGTATTACACCTCGTCCTATTACAACAAGCACGACGGCCTTATTCCCAACAGAAACGCAGAAAGCTACGGATTCAGTAACCGCCTGGATGCCGACCTGTATGACAACCTGAAGATAGAATGGGATATGGGCGTCAGCCGTTACAACAACCGTAACAGCACCGGCGGGGAGATGCTGGGAGGCGCCACGTCGCTTCTGTTCGGCGCTTTGGTATACTCGCCTACCGACCCGCTTTACACGGACGAGCAACAAACGCAGTACCTCTATATGGGTAACAACGGGCCGAACGAAGGCAGTCCTTTTGTGTCCGTCAGGGAAAGAAACGTAACCAACAGTGGCTTCGGTGCGTCTTCCAACATGGCGTTCACGTGGGAAATTATCAAAGGGCTGACCGCACAGTATCGCCTGTATCTCAACTACAGTTCCAGCGGGCGTTATGAGTTTAAAAACAAGGACTACATGCTGGGCGGCGATCCCGCTGCGCTGGGTAACAAAGATGAAAATGTACGCTATTTCCAAAACCTGGTGCTGAACTACAACAAAACGTTGGGCGAACATGCTTTCGGATTGACAGGCGTAGTGGAATCTAACAGTTCCAAAAGCAACAGTGTGGATTACGAAAACTCCGCCTTTGACAACGCCGTACTCGGATACTGGGGCATGGGCCAGGGGGCTACCCGGGCCATGAGTGTGGGATATAGCAACGATGCGCTGCTTTCTTATGTAGGCCGTATCAATTACAACTATGCAGGCAAATACTATCTGACGGCCACTTACCGTGCCGACGGTTCTTCCAAGTTTGCCGACGGCAAGAAGTGGGGTTATTTCCCGTCGGCCTCTGTGGCATGGCGGGCTTCGGAAGAAGATTTCGTCAAGGATCTGAATCTGTTCTCCAACCTGAAAGTGCGTGCCAGCTACGGTATTACCGGAAGCCAGGCCGTAGACAGGTATGCAACCATTTCCAAACTGCAAAGGGAGGATGTATTCCTGGGCAGCCACACAAAGCTATATGGTTATACAGCGTTGGTAACCAATGCCGACCTGACCTGGGAAAGCACGGCGCAGACCGATTTCGGCGTGGATCTGGGCTTTCTGGACAATCGCATTTCCGCCACCGTGGATCTGTATAACAAGGATACGTACGACCTGTTGCTGCAGGAACCCATGCCGCTGGTGAACGGCGGCGACAGGGTATGGCGCAACAAGGGCAAGATGAACAACAAGGGTGTGGAACTCGCCCTGAATGTAATACCCGTTGCAACGAAAGACCTGGTGTGGGAAATAAGCGCCAATCTGGCCAAGAATGTCAACAAGATTACAGACATCGGTCAGGATGAGCCGCTTTTCATCCGGGAATCCCAGGGTAACAACGACGGTATACTGGATCCGCAGAGTCATATCCTGCAAAACGGGTTGAGCATGGGTTCGCTCTATGGCTACAAGTGCCTGGGCGTATGGCAGCTGGACGAAGCGGAAGAAGCCGCCACATTCGGAGCCAAACCCGGCCAGTGGAAATATGAAGATGTCACCAAAGACGGCAAAATCACGACCGACGACCGCACGGTCATCGGCTGCGGAACGCCCGACTTTATTTACGGTCTGAACACTTCCGTGACGTGGAAAAACTTCGACGCCAACCTGATGCTGCAGGGCGTGCAAGGTTCGAGTATGTTGAACGTCGTTTACGGTGTAGCCAACACGGTTCACGGACGCTCGCGCAGTATCACCATGCGCGACGGATGGGAAAACCGGTGGACGCTCCTCAATCCGAGCAACGAATTTGCCGATCCGAGAGATGCGGGAGCCATTACCAACAACTTCAATGTCGACAACTGGATTCAAAATTCAAGTTTCCTGCGTATCAAGAACCTGAGTGTGGGGTATACCTTCAAGCAGAATTTGACGAAGCTGGGCGATATTCGCATCTACGTAAGCTCCCAGAACCTGTATACCTTTACGAAATATAAGGGATACGACCCTGAGGCCACCTCTACTATAGGAAAGGATACGGCTACCGGTATAGATTCCGGTGTCAATCCTACGCCGCGCGTATTTACATTTGGCGCTCAGTTGAAATTTTAAACATCAATCAAAAACGTATATAAGATGAAAAAGATAAGCATTTTAATAGTTACAGTGCTCCTGGCGGTTTCCTGTTCGGATTTTTTGAAGGAAGACCCCAAGACGGCCATGTCGCCGGATAAAGTTTACCAGTCGGTGACGGCCTACAAGCAGGCTGTGTATTCCATGTACCGGATATACAGGACGTATTATACGAAGTCGAATGATGAAATCTTCCTGACCATCGGTTCCGACGACATCAATTCTTACCGGAACGAATGGGACTGGGGACAGTCGGACAAATTTCACCAGAGCGACGGTATCAGCCGGCTGGAAGATGCGTGGGAAGGCGCGTACTTCGGGCTGTTGCGGGCTAATTTTGTGATTGAGAACGGCGACAATGTGCCGACCAACAGCGTGACGGAAGAAGCGCTGAAAAACAACTGCCTGGGTCAGGGCTATTTCCAGCGTGCGCACTGGCTGTTTTGGCTGGCAAAGTTCTGGGGCCCGGTTCCCATGCCGTTAATCACCACGGATATAGGCGCGGAAAAACGCAGCGTAGCCGATATCTACGATCAGGTGATTTCCGATCTGGAACAGGCCGTCGCGCTGTTGCCCTATCCGGAGAATCAGGAAGCCGAATGGAAAACGACCAGCGACGGTAAATCCTTCAGTCTGGTTCCCCACAAGGGATCGGCCAAGGCGCTGCTGGCGCAGGTATACTTGCAGTCGGCCGGCTGGCCGCTGAAACGGACGGAAAACTATGCCAAAGCCGCCCAGTATGCCAAAGAGGTCATTGACGAGCAGGCAAGGTTTAATTTCGGCCTGGTGTCCATTGACCGGATCTGGACGGGAGAGGCGTTTTTCGATGAAGAAACGATTTACGGCGTTCCCTTCAGCAGTATTAATACGGGTGAAAACTATACGATGCACGTATTAAATGACCAGATAGAAGATGAAGGAGGCTGGTCTACCAACATGGCCGACCTCTATTTCTTCGAACGTTTCCCCGAAGGCAGACGCAAGGAAGTGACCTTCCAGACCACCGTCTGGGTAAAGGCCACGGAAGCGGAAATAGAGGCAGTAAGAAGCCAGTACGGATCCGAACAGGCCGGCTGGCCTCAACGGAACTGGAACGGACAAACTTACGAAAACGGCGAGTATACGTGGGAAAACTACGACCCGGATACCCAGTTGGAAAAGGGCGATCCTTTCTATGACGTGCGCGACAGGTCCTGGCGTGTACAGGTGTCCTGGGACAGCCCCCGGACATTGCGCAGGCATCCGTTCTACGCGAAAAACCGTTTCGACGACTGTCTGTCGCAGCACGACTGGAAAACCCGTTCCCTTAACGGGGATGAATGGGCGTCGGGCGTCCTTCAGCGCTGGATGCGTTATGCCGAGGTATTGCTGATCTATGCCGAAGCCAAAGCCATGTCGGGCAGCCTGGATCAGAGCTGCATCGACGCGCTCAATCAGGTGCGCGCCCGTGCCGGTGAACCGCGCGGACTGGCTCAACTGGGAGATTACGCTTCGGCGCAGGACTTTCAGAGAGATATATTCGACGAACGCGGCTGGGAGTTCTGCGGACTGGAATACGGCACTCGCTGGTCCGACCTGCTTCGCCTCGAAAAAGTGGAAGAGATGAACGCGCACCGGCTCTCCAACGAGGTCTGGCCGGATACGCGGGAACCCAAGGAACAGGCGCTGGTGAACCAGCCGAGCAAGAAATATTATTATTTCCTGGTTCCGGCCATCGAGAAGTCCAGAGCGGGACTGACGGACAACAATGCAGAAACCAATCCGATCGAACCGTAAGCCGGAATGGATGAGGCAAGAATTTTTCAAGTGAATATCAATAAAGAGAAATATAGTATGAGAACTAAATTTTTAGTGTGTGCAGTAGCATGTCTGCTGCTGGGCTGTCTGAGCGGATGCAGCGACGGCAATTCTTCCGCCATCGAAGGGATTGAGGTATATCCCGAAACGGCGCGGATCAATCTGGGCGAATTGCAGCGAATCGAAGTGGCTTCGGTTCCGCGCGGCGCCGATGTGGAATTTGCCTGGAGCTCGGAGAACAGGGATATTGCCAGCGTATCCACCATTGCAGCCGTGTCTTTTGTCGGCATCGTGGAAGGTTCGGACATTGGCACCACCAATATCGTTGTTTCCGCAGGCGGTTTCAGCAAAACGATACCCGTGGAAGTCTATGAAGTGACCTTGCAGGAAAAGATAGCTGCGCTGGGTGTAAAAGGTGCATGGCATTTCGAAGATGCCGGCAACCTTGAACTGGCAACTGTCGGAAAGAACCTGACGGCCTACAAAATGGACGGAAACCGGACGGTCGGCGCGCCTTCGCTGGAGGGCTTCGCACGGGTAGCCGGCCCGACGAAAAGGAATTTCGCCGTTCGTGTACCGAAACAGAGTTATTTCAGGTGTGATCACGGTTTTGCGGCCGGGAGCAACGGTAAAGTCTCGGAATACACGCTGCTGGTAGATTTTCAGATACCTGCGCTGGGCGTGTATTACAGCATTTATGAGACGGACAACCTGGATATGGGAAGCGATGGCGATTTCTTCCTCCGTCCGGGAGCAGACTGGGGTATCCGCGGGAATTATACCGACAAAACCAGGATGGAGGCAAACAAATGGTTCCGGATGGTCGTCACTGTCAAAGCGGGAAAAGCAAAATATTTCCTGAACGGCAGGCTGATTGACGAAAAGGAACCGGGCGCCGACGGTCATGCTTCCTGGTTGCCGCAGGGTGTATTGCTGTTTGCCGACGAAGACGGTGAAGACAACGAGATGGACGTTGCCGCCGTAGCCATCTGGGACAAAGCCCTGGGTGACGGTGATGTTGCAACGCTGGGCGGACTTTGATGCATTGGCAGTATCATACTGCGAATAAAAAAAGCTGCGCTGTCAGGCGTATTTGACGAGAGCACCCGCATTGTACGGAACATTGTGGGTGCTCTTTTGAAGTCCCGGAAAGAAAATCCGGGACTTTTTGATGTGCCGTACATGATTGCTTCCTTCATCGCAAGGCCGGTTGGTGGAGAAGGTGGTGTTTTTCCCTTTCAATCCCCCGGATTGCAGATTCGACATTTTGAATTGCACCTCGTTATTTTTGTATATTTGTTGGGAATACGCTATTTTTGTGCTCAAGAACTATGTTTTATAACAGATTGTGATAGCAGAAAAAAAGAAAGAAGTCGATCTTTCGGCAAGTTTATGGGAGGTTTGGAGAGTCCTGACGGATCAGGAACGGGTAACCCTTCGATACAACTCCGTCATTCAGCAATTCAAGCGGAACGAGATGATTTACTGCGAAGGCGACGACCCGAAGGACATGATGTGTTTGCTCAAGGGGAAGGTCAGGATTTTCAAGAAGGGAGTGGGCGGACGAAGCCAGATCATCCGCATGATCAAGCCCATCCAGTATTTTGCCTACCGCGCATACTTTGCCCGGGAAAAATACCTGACGGCGGCCTCGGCCTTCGAGACGTCTACCGTATGCATCATCCCGATGGCGGTGATCGAGTCGCTGATTCGCGCCAATTCCAACCTGGCCATGTTTGTCATCCGCCAGCTTTCGACCGATCTGGGCATTGCCGACGCGCGCACCGTCAACCTGACCCAGAAACATGTCCGCGGCCGGCTGGCAGAATCGATCCTGTACCTTCTGGACTGTTACGGCAGGGAAGAAGACGGCGCAACCCTCAGCATCTACCTTTCACGCGAAGACCTCGCCAACCACTCCAACATGACCACCTCCAACGCCATCCGCACACTGTCCACGTTTGTTGCCGAACGCATCATCGCACTGGACGGCCGGAAAGTGAAAATCATCGACGAAGAACGCCTGCGCAAAATCAGCTTGCTGGGATAAAAAAGATTCAAAGATTCAATCATTCAAAGATTCAAAAATTCAAGGGCGAGCGGCGGGGAACACCTTGCCACGTATGCGGGCTGCACTATTTCACGCACGTGAACTGCACTATCTCACGCACGTGGGCTAACACTATCCCACATGTGTGGGCTGGTACTATCCCACACGTGTGGGCTGGTACTATCCCACATGTGTGGGCTGCACTATCCCACACACGTGGGCTGCACCAGGTCAGTCACATGGAAACCGTAACTCTATGCTACTAAGGCATTGTCCGGAAATAAACAATACTGGACTGCTTTGCTTTGCTTCGTTCCTCGCAACCCCTCGCAACGTCTCGCAACTCCCCGCAGGGACGGGTCGACGAACGTTCATTTTCCGGCGGCCGTCGCTACGCCGACCGTCCTTGCGAACTGCGAGGGGTTGCGAGGAACGAAGCAAAGCAAAGCAAAGCAAAACAGCCCGGGCCTGCCGACCGTCCCTGCGAGGAACGAAGCAGTCCAGAAATGTACGGTTTATTTCCGGACAATGCCTGACTGCCAACTGCCAACTACTAACTACTATCTACTAACTACTTAATCCTCTATATCCCCTTCTCGACCTCCCATACGAAGGCGTGCAGTCCCTGCATTTCATTTTCCTCGTCCAGAGTTTGGAGCTGGGCGAGCAGTGCATCGACGCGGTCGTCGGGGACGAGGGTCAGCAGCGCCGAGTTCAGCGTTGGCCAGGCGTGGCTGCCGTAGTGCGGTTCACCCGTGCGGCTGCCGCGTCCCTGCACCTCGTCCCACAGCGTGAAGCCGCGGATGCTCATCCGGTCGAGCAGGTCAATCAGGCGTTCCTTGAGCGCCTGATTGTAGGGTACGAATATTGCTTTCATTGTTTACTGAATCTTTTTTAGTTTGCCTTGATTGAAGAGTTTGCGGAGCTTCTTCCGCTGGCGACGGACGCCGTTGGCGCCGAAGATGGAATACAGCGCCGGAACATACAGCAGCGTCAGCAGCGTCGAGAACGACAGCCCGGCTACGATGGCTATACCCATCGGCTGCCACATCTCCGAACCCGTCCCGCGCGGGATGGCCATCGGTATCATGCCCAGCACCGTCGTGGCCGTGGTCATCAGTATCGGACGCAGACGCGAACGTCCCGCATCGACGATGGCACGGTCGATGGACATGCCCCGCTCGCGGTTCAGGTTGGCGTAGTCGATAAAGACGATGCCGTTCTTCACCACAATGCCTATCAGCATCACGATACCTACCATGCTCATCAGGCTGATGGGCTTGCCGGTAATCATCATGCCCAGCACCACGCCGGCCAGTCCGAAGGTGAGCGACAGCACGATGATGAACGGGTAGGTGAGCGATTCGAACTGCGCCGCCATGACGATGTACACCAGAATGACGCACAGAATCATCAGCAGCCCCAGGTCGCTGTTGCTTTCCTGCTGGTCTTCGTAGGAGCCGCCGATGTGGATGCCGATTTCCGCCGGGATGCGTCCCTCGGCGCGCATGTCGGCGATGACGCTCTCCGCCGATGCGACCACGTCGCTCAGGGCGGCGTTGTAGAGCGTACCCTGCACCTTGTTCACGCGCTGGCGGTTCTGGCGGTCAATCTGCGGCAGCGTGTTGCGTTCCACCACCCGGCCCAGCTCGCGGATGCGAATCGGCACGCCCTGGGCGTTGTACACCTGTATGTTCTCGATTTCCTCGATGGACTGGCGGTAGCGCTCGTCGTAGCGTACCACGATGTCGTACTCGTCGCCGTCTTCGCGGTATTTCGAGGTATAGGAGCCGTTGATGCGGTTACGCACGTAGGTCGCGGCGGTGGCGGAGTTCAGGCCGTTCTCGGCCAGCTTCTCGCGGTCGAAGTCCACCTGATATTCGGTGCGGTAGTCCTGACGGCTGACCACCAGGTCGCGCAGCCCGCGGATGCCGCCCAGGCGCGCTTTCAGTTCCGCGGCAATGACGTCGGTCTGCGCCAGGTCGTGACCGTAGATTTCCACCTCCAGGTCGCTGGCACCCGACCCCATCAGGCCTCCTTCACCGCCGGGGGTGATGGTGTACTTGTAGAGTTCGGGCATGTTGTCGAAGTCCTGCCGCAGGCCGTCGGCCACGTCGTAGATGGTGCGCCGGCGTTCATCGGGTTCGGTGCAGCGCAGGCGGTAGGAGATGAGGTTGGTGGCGTTGGCCTGCATGGCGGCGAAGGTGTTGTCTTCATCCGCCTGACCGACGTCGAACGAGCGCGTCTTCACCTCCGGATACTTGACGCGAATCAGGCTGTCGATGCGCAGCGCCATGTCGCGCGCCACTTCCATCCGCGTGCCGGTGGGCATATAGACCTCGGCCGTAATCATGCTGTTGTCGGAGGCGGGCATGAAGTCGAACTTGATGAGCCTGGAGGCCGGCGCCATGATGAGGAAGAAGGTGGAGAAACAGACGAGCACCGTCTTCCAGCGGTTGCGCACGCAGAGGTTGACCAGACGGCCGTAGGCGGCGTCCAGCTTGTCCAGTCCCACTTTCACGGGGTGATAGAGCCGGTCGAACAGCCGTCCCTGCGTCGAGGTGAGCCGGAGCATCTGCGAGCAGAGCATGGGCGTGAGCGAGAGGGCGACAATGACCGAGACGGTGACCATGATGGTCACCATCCATCCCAGCACGCCGAACATGACGCCGGCCAGTCCCGTGGTCATGGTGAGGGGGAAGAAGACGGCGATGATGGTCAGCGTCGAGGCGATGACGGCCACGCCCACCTCGTTGGTCGCATAGACGGCGGCCTGCCGGGGCGTGCTGCCGCGTTCGATGTGGCGGGTGACGTTTTCGAGCACCACGATGGCGTCGTCCACCACCAGCCCGATGGCGATGGTGAGGGACGAGAGCGAGATGATGTTCAGGCTTCCTCCCGTGGCCATCAGGTAGATGAAGGACGCGATGAGCGAAATCGGGATGGCCAGCACGATGATAATCGTCGCCCGCCAGCGTCCGAGGAAGAAGAGGACGACGAGCACGACGAAGAGGATGGCCAGCAGGATGGTCTCGGTCAGCGAGTCGATGGATTCGCGGATGAAGTCGGAGGTGTCCATCAGGAGGGTCAGCTGCACGTCGGGCGGGAGCGTCTGCTGCAGGCCGGGCATGATTTGGTTGACCCTGTCGGCGATGGACACGGTGTTGGCGCCCGACTGCTTCTGTACGATGACGAGGGCGCCCTTGACCTCGTTGGTATAGGCTTCCTGGATGCGGCTCTCGATGGTGTCCTTGACGGAGGCCACGTCGCGCAGATAGACGTTGCGCCCGCCGCGGCTGCCGACCACGACGCCGAGCAGCTGTTCGCTCGCCTTGAATTCGCCTTCGATGCGCAGGGCGTAGGTCTCGGTGCCGATGTCGAAGCTGCCGGCCGGGACGTTCAGGTTTTCGGCCTGAATGATGGCGGCGATTTGCTCGACGGTCAGCTGATAGGCCTCGAGCTTTTCGGGGGCGACGTTGACCTGTATCTGCCGCTGGGGTGCGCCGGAGACGGTGACGGCGCCCACGCCCTCGACGCGGTTGAGCGGGTTGGCCACCTTTTCGTCCAGAATCTTGTAGAGCGCGTTGACGCTCTCGCGCGCCGTGGCGGAATAGATGACCACGGGTATCATGTCCATGCTGAACTTGAAGATAAGCGGGTTGCTGATGGCGTCGGGCAGCGAGGAGCGTACCATGTCGATTTTGTCGCGCACGTCGTTCGTGGCGGCGTCGATGTCGGTGCCGTAGTTAAATTCGAGGGTGACGAGCGACATGTTGTCCTTCGACTGCGAGGTAATCTCCTTGAGGTCTTCGACCGTGTTGAGGACGTCCTCCAGCGGGCGGGTGACGTTGGTCTCGATGTCCGACGCGCTGGCGCCGGGGTAGGCCGTGATGACGGTCAGCATGTTGGTCTCGATGTCCGGGAAGAGGTCAATCGGCAGACGGGTGAAGGAATAAAGTCCGATGATGGCCACGCCGATGAATATCAGCGCGGTGGTGACGGGTTTCCTGACGGCGGATGCATATAAACTCATAGGGTCTGTCGTTACGGGTTATTGAATGACCTGAACGGCGGCGCCGTCAATCAGGCGGGTATGTCCGGCGGTGACGACCTCGTCGCCCGGCTCGATGCCCGAAAGGATTTCGCACTGTTCGTCCAGCCGCTGTCCCGGTTCGACGCGGCGGTAGCGGGCGACGCCGTTCTGCACGACGAAGACGTACTTGTCGTTGGCGCCGGCCTGTTTCTGCACGGCCACGTCGGGCACGACGATGCTCTCGCCCGTGCCGAAGTTGAGCGTCACGCGGGCATACATCCCCGGACGCACCTTCATGTCGCGGTTGTCGATGGCCACTTCGACGCCAAACGTGTGGCTGGAGGCATCGACGGTGGGATAGATGAGGCTGACCCTGCCCGCAAAGACTTCGCTGCCGTAAACGTCGAGCCGGATGTCCACCTTCATCCCGACGCGCACTTTGGTGAAGTACGATTCCGAGACGTTGATAATCACCTTCAGCAGGTTGAGCTGCTGGACGGTGAGGATGGGCTGCTGGGCGAAGACGTTGCCGTTGTCGTAGTTGCGCGCCGTGACCACGCCGCTAATCGGGCTGCGCAGCTGCGTATTGTCCTGCAGGTTTTTGATGGCGGCCTTGAGGACGTCGATTTGCGTCCTGATTTGGTCAACCTGCTGCTGGGCGATGCCGCCGACTTCGAGCAGGGCGCTGTAGCGCTCATAGTCGCGTTCGAGGTTGGCCAGCTGCGTGGTCTGCTGCTGGAGGTTCGAGGATTCCATCTGGACGAGCAGCTGGTCTTTCGTGACGCGGTCGCCGATTTCGACGTAAATCCGTTCGATGCGCCCCGGCATGGTGGGCGTGATGTGGTTGATGACGTCGGCCTGCACGTTGCCCGTATAGGTCGACACGTCGTCAACGGTCTGCAGCCGCGCAACGGTCGTATGCACCTTCACGCGCGTATCTGCCGTCTCTGCCGCCGCCGTTTCGTTCGCGGCCTGCTCTCTGTTGCCGCCGCAGGCGGTCAGCGCGCCGACGGCCAGCAGCGCGATTCCTTTGAATATATTCTTTCGCTTCATAGGTAATTCTTCAATTGTTACTTATTAATTATTGATTATCTGTTGCGGAATGTATTTCCGTTAAATTGCTA
>JAISEZ010000144.1 GCA_031263835.1 Tannerella sp. | reverse complement strand
CGCATGTTCCGGCGTTGCGTCAGGTTATGCTCTTCGCCGTTGTACTGGAGCATCCAGACGGTTTTCCCCAGCCGGCGCAGCGCCGTGAAGTACTCGATGCCCTGATACCAGGGAACGGCGCCGTCGTTGTCGTTGTGCGTCATCAGCAGGGGCGTTTCCACCCGGTCGGCAAAGAACAGCGGCGAGTTTTCGATATACAGGTCCAGCCCTTCCCACAGGTGCTTGCCGATACGGCTTTGCTGCTGTTCGTACTGCATCTGGCGGTTCACGCCCGTACCCCAGCGGATGCCGCCGTAGGCGCTGGTCATGTTGGCCACCGGCGCTCCGGCGCCCGCCGCCGCAAACATGGACGTCCGGGTAATCAGGTAAGCCACCTGATAGCCGCCCCAGCTTTGTCCCTGTATGCCGATGTGCTTCCCGTCCACCCACGGATACCGGCAAAGCATCTCCGCCCCCGCCACAATGGAATTGTATGCGCTTGGTCCCGGATGTCCGTCGACGTAGTGGATGTTGGGCGTGAAGACCAGATAGCCGCGACTGCAGTAGAAGGGGATGCTGATGGTGGAACGGCTCGGCGCCGGGGCGAAATAGCGGTATAATTCATCCGCATGTCTTTCGTAGAAATAGATTAGCAGCGGATATGTCTTTGTGGAATCGAAGTCTTCGGGCTTGTAGAGAATCCCCTCCAGGTCGAAGCCGTCTTTCGACTGCCAGTACACCAGTTCGGGCGTGCCCCAGAGATACTCCTTCATCTGCGGATTGATGTGGCTTGCCTGCGTTTCCCGTTTCCACCGGTCGGACGTTGTCCATACGTCCGGCGGGAGGTTGAAGTTCGATTTGGTGTACAGGAAAACGTCTGCCTTTTTAGCCTTGACGGGCGTCGAAAACGTGTATTTTCCCATGACCCTTTTCTCCAGTCCCTTTTTGGGTGAAAAGCCGAAGAAGCCGCTTTCCTTGCTGCGGTTGTCGAAGGCCGAAAAGAGGAACGGCTCGTCGGCTTTCACGTAATCATATTCATCCGTCAGGCGGACGTTGCGGAACGTGATGCGGTGTTCGCGGCCGTATCCTTTCGTCAGGTTCTGCGGAGCGGTTTTGCCTTCCGGGTCAAACTGCCAGATGTCGTACATGTCATACAGGTACAGGAAACGGTCATTTTCGCTCCAGCCCATGGCGCCGAAAGGCCCCGGCCGTTCGGGACGTTCGCCGCGCGCGTCCCGAAAGTCCACATCCAGTCCCTCCGTCAGGCAGCGGGGCTGCTGTTTGCCGGCAATCGGGTAGAGATACCACCGGCCATCTTCCCGGTCAAACCAGGTCAGGTATTTTCCCCGGACGGAAATGCCCGGAACGCCGTCCATCCCTTTGGCAACCAGTGTCCTTTCGCCGGTTTTCGTATGCACGACATACACATCGCTACGGGTTCGGCCTGTCCACTGCGATTCCCTGCGATACCCGACCGTACTGAATCCCACGGCGTAATCGCCGTTTCCCCGGTCGGAGGTGACGATTTCGGCCAGGTCGACGGAACCGAGCTGAACAAACCTGTCCGGCGCGTCCAGGTTGAATACGCACAGATAGGAGCGTTTCCGTTCACTGTTGAGCTGCTTCAGCTGCGCGGTCGGCAAATAGTCATCGTTGTGGTGCCAGATGTCCAGTTGCGCCTTTTCGCTTTCGCAGACGGTCGTGTCTTTGGGCGGGGGGATGGGGGCGATGCCGAAATAGAGCTTGCGACCGTCCTCGCTGAAGGACGGGTTGCGGTTTGCACTGACGGCCCACCGGTCAGGCATTTGCACGGAAAGCGTGTCGGCCATTTTCCTGATCTCGACCGATGCCGTCGCCGTCAGGAACAGGTCGAACACCTTCGATTCGTTTTTCGTCGTGTCCGTCGTGGCAAGGAACGCAATCCGCTCCTCCTTTTCGTCGAAGACGGGCAGCTTGTATTCCCCTTTTCCCTCCCGCAGAACGGCGGACGAATGCGCCGCCACGTCGTAGAGGTAGATTCCGGGTACGGCCGTACTGTCTTTGGCGGCGGGTTTGGTCAGGTAGGCAAGGTATTTCCCGTTCTTGCCGACAACATACTGCGAGACGTATGGCACGGTATCCTGCGTATGGGCGGGCAGGCGGTGAATAATCAGGTATTCGTGCTTTTCGTCCGTCTTTGCCTGTTCGCCGGTATCCCTCGGCATGGCAGCAGTATAGACAAAGTAACCGGACGCTTTTTCCGGCATCCCGTATCCGCCGGCCTGTCCGAGCCGGTGCACCTGCGTGCTTCCCAGCGTCAGGTATCCCAGACTGTCCTTCGGCGCCTCGTCGGCTTTCTTCTTTTCCTTCCGCGCCTGTTTCTTTTCCGCCTGCGAAGGCCTGATTCGGAAGACCAGCGTCTTCGAATCGCTGCTGATTTGAGGATTAACCCCCCGTTCGATGCGCGTGACGGCAAGGGTTTTAAGATGGGTTACTTCCAGCGTGCTGTCGCCCTCCTGGGGGCTGACGACACAGGCGGCATACTGTCCGTCGGGACTGATTCGCATCTCCGAAACGCTCTCCCAGGCGTCGTACACGCTGTGGTCAAGAGGTTTTTTCTGCGCACGGGCGCATACCGACAGCCCCGTTAGGGCTGCAATGAGTAAGGTTCGATTTATTTTCATCCGTTATATATTTATGATTTATGTGAATCAGCAGTTAGCAGTTAGTAGAATGGATACATTCGTTTATATGCAAAATCAACCGGCCCCGGCAGATGCAGCGCCGGCTGCCCTGCGGGCGAAAGCATTTCGCCCCTACTGACTACTAACTACTATTATATTATATGTATATA
>JAISEZ010000124.1 GCA_031263835.1 Tannerella sp. | reverse complement strand
GGGAGACGAAAGACGCGGAGCCGGTGGCGCCGAACGGGATTCAACAGGCGTGGGCCGACGCCGAAATCGGCGTACTGATACATCTGGACATGCCGGTGTTCAAGCCGGAATATGATTTTCGGAAGTGGGGCACGCATCCTGCTGCGGAGATATTCAATCCGGCCGAACTGAACACGGACCAGTGGCTGGAGACGGCGCAGAAGCTGGGCGCCACGTATGCCGTACTGGTGGCGAAACATTGCAGCGGATTCAGCCTCTGGCCGACCGAAGCGCACGATTACAGTGTGAAGCAGTCGCCCTGGAAAGACGGAAAGGGCGATATTGTCGGAGACTTTATCGCCTCCTGCCGGAAATACGGCATCAGGCCGGGCATTTACGCCAGCACCACGGCCAACGGCTATTTACACGTCGACAATCCGGGACTTGTCCAGCCGGGAGCGCCGGTTTCGCAGGACACTTACAACAAAATCGTGGTACAGCAGCTGACCGAACTCTGGAGCAACTACGGCAAACTGTTTGAAATCTGGTTCGACGGCGGCGTGCTTTCCAGGGAAAAGGGCGGCGCGGACGTGCTTTCGCTGGTGCGGAAACTCCAGCCCGACGCCATCGCCTTTCAGGGGCCTTACGGTCATCCGAACCTGATTCGCTGGGTAGGAAATGAACAGGGCGTGGCGCCCTATCCCTGCTGGGCGACCGCCGATTCGACCACCAACGCCGACGGCACGGTCGTTATCGACGGACTGAACGGCGACCCGTTTGCACCGTACTGGTGTCCGGGAGAATCGGACTTCACGCTCCGCTGGAACCGTTCCTTTCAGGGCGGATGGTTCTGGAAGGCGGAGCAGGATTCGATGATGTTCACCGTGGACGAACTGATGACAAAGTACGTCACCAGCGTCGGACGGAACACCAACATGCTGCTCGGAATCGTCATCGACGACAGGGGACTGGTTCCCGAAGCGGACGTGAACCGGATTGAACAGTTCGGCAACGCCATCCGCACGTACTACGGAACACCCTTCCGGCAGACGGCGGGAAAGGGAACGGAATACGTCATCCGGCTGGAACAGCCGGCATCCATCGACCGCATCGCGATACAGGAAGACATCACCTTCGGCGAGCGAACGCTGGAATATCAGGTCAGGGGAAAGAAAGACGGCGCGTGGATTGACCTGTCGTCCGGAACGAACATCGGTCACAGGCACATCGACCGGTTCACCCCGCAGACCGTTGACGAAATCAGGCTGCAAATCACAAAAGCCAAAGCCGAACCCCGGATTAAAAATTTCGCTATCTTTGAAACACGCTAATTTTAAACCCGAATAAAAATGAAAAAGTTATTTACATTCGCAGGCGCGTATCTGCTGTTATTCAGCAGCGCATGTCAGACGGAGGTAACGCCTCCGCAGGCCTTCGGGCCGGTACCGGGCGACATTCAGATGGCCTGGCACGAACGGGAGCAGTATGCTTTCGTTCACTTCACGACCAACACCTTCACCGACCGGGAATGGGGCTACGGCGACGAAAGCCCCTCCGTCTTCAACCCCACCGCCTTCGATGCCGAACAGTGGGTGACCGTTATCCGGGACGCCGGCCTGAAGGGCTTAATCCTCACCTGCAAGCATCACGACGGCTTCTGCCTCTGGCCCAGCGCCCACACCGAACATTCCGTCAGGAACAGCCCCTTCCGCAACGGGACGGGCGACATCGTGAAGGAAGTTTCCGACGCCTGCCGCAGGCACGGGCTGTTTTTCGGCGTTTACCTCTCGCCCTGGGACCGGAACTTCGCGCAGTACGCCGCCCCGGAGTACATCGCCTATTACCGCAGCCAGCTCACGGAACTGCTCACGAACTACGGCGAGATTGCCGAAGTCTGGTTCGACGGCGCCAACGGCGGCGACGGCTACTACGGCGGTGCACGCGAACAGCGCCGAATCGACAACCGCACCTACTACGACTGGCCGAATACCCACGCCATCGTCCGCCGTCTGGCGCCCCGCGCGGTCATGTTCAGCGACGCCGGCCCGGACGTCCGCTGGTGCGGCAACGAGAGCGGCTTTGCCGGCGAAACCAACTGGTGCACCCTCTCCGTCGATACGCTCTATCCCGGCAAGTCGGGCATCACCGCCCTGCTGAACACCGGCTCGGAAGACGGCGCATCCTGGCTGCCCGCCGAGGTTGACGTCTCCATCCGTCCGGGATGGTTCTATCACGCGACGGAAGACGACCGGGTCCGCACGCCCGAAAACCTGTTCAAAATCTATCTCGAATCCGTCGGGCGCGGCGCCAGCCTCCTGCTCAACCTGCCCCCCGACCGCCGCGGACTGATTCATGAAAACGATGTCAACGCCCTGCAGGGATGGAAAAAGCTGCTCGACGCCGCCTTCTCGACCAACCTCGCCGCCGGCGCCAAAGCTTCGGCAGACACCTGGCGCGGCAAATCCAAAACGTATGCCGCCGCCAACGTGACCGACGGAAACCCGGAAACCTACTGGGCGACAAACGACGGCGTGACTTCGGGCAGCGTGGAAATAGACCTGGGCGTTCCCCGGACGCTCAACTACGTTTCCATCCGGGAATACATCCGCTTAGGCCAGCGGGTGAAGCAGTTCGAAGTGGACGTATGGAAAGACGACGCCTGGGCGTGCGTTGCCACGGGCACAACCGTCGGTTACAGGCGGATACTCCCGCTCGACGGCGTCTCCGCCTCCAGACTGCGCCTCCGCATCACGGACGCTAAAGCCTGCCCGCTGATTTCGACCGTGGAAATCTATTAAAAATGAGAGAATGTGCCAATGAGTCAATGTGAAAATGAATTGGCTCATTGGCATATTGGCTCATTCTCACATTTACTTTTATTTTGCCGTCAGGCTGTCTATTTTGGATTTGAGCGTGTCGAGCGGGACGGCGTCCATGCCGTCCTTCATCGACCAGCCGTCGGAAGACGGGATGACGATAAATGTATGTTTGGGCGCAATATCTTCAAAGGCGAGGTAATTGCCTTTTGAGAGCGCCGGCGAAGTGGACGCCTTACATTCAATGGCAAAAACCGAATTTCTTATCTTCATCACAAAATCGGTTTCCGAGCCGTTTGCCGTTCTGTAAAAGAAAAACGCCGCATCGGGATATAACCCCTTCAGGTTTGACAGTACAATCTGTTCCCAAATGGAACCGAAAGCGGGACAGCCCGATAATTCCTCAAAATTTCGTAACCCGAACAGTGCCGCGGTAATTCCCGAATCGGCGATATAGACTTTAGGCGCTTTCACCAGCCTTTTTCCCGCGTTGGAAATATACGGCGGAACAATTTCCACCATAAAGGTCTCCGCCAGCAGGTCGATGTAATTCTTTACCGTAGTGGACGTAACCCCCAGAGATGCAGCCAGCGCAGAATAATTCACCGTCTGACCGTTCACGTGAGCCAGCATTTGCCACAAGCGTCTCATGGTTACGGGAGTAAAATTTGACCATTGCAACAGGTCTCTTTCCAGAAAGGTGGTCACAAAATTCTCTCTCCACTCAAACGAGATTTCTTCGTCGCCGGCCAGCAAACTGCGCGGGAACGCGCCTGCCGAAAAATAGTTTTCAATCGGATAACCGTCCCCCAGTTCTTCCCGGAGAAAAGGAGTAAGCCGCTTATAGGAAATCCTGCCGGCAAGCGATTCCGAGCTTTGTTTCAGCAGGTTTCGCGAGGCGGAACCCAGGATTAAAAAACAGCCGGGTTTATCCCATTCGTCAACCAGACTTCTAATCAGCGGGAATAATTCCGGTTGTCGCTGTATTTCATCAATGCAAATCAGTTTTTCTTTTTGCGAGGTTAAAAACCATTCGGCATGTTCCAGTTTCCGTAAATCGGACGGCCTCTCCAAATCCAGATAGATACTGTCGGGATAAGATTCCATAAGATGCTTAACCATCGTTGATTTACCGCACTGCCGGGGGCCGGTGATTGCCGTCACGGGAAAGTGATGCAATGATTTCAGCACGCTTGACTCGATATATCGGTGTATATACATACTTTTTCGCCTTTTTTCCATGCAAATATATAAATCATTTTTGAAATTTGCATGGAAGACGGGATTCTTCCCGCTTCTTTTCTATGAGAGGAAGAGTTTTTGGCTCTATAACGAATCATTTTTCAACCGCCTGTTTTTTAGGGACAACCATAGCAAATACAGATAAAAGAAAGAACGGTGAATAAAAAGGAAACAGTACCGATCGAAGAAAAAGGAGCGGAAAACATAAAAGAGATAATTTCCGTCTCTGTGACAATGAAACCCGTTTCTCCCGAAAGCAAAACGGGTTCGGGAGAGATCGCGTAAAAAACCCGGAAGAGACGGTCTCCGCCTCAGTAGAAGCCGAACCGGAGTCAGGAGAGATGACGCTCGAGTCGGTAGAGAGGGAAACAATCAACCGATTTATGGGATTGATCCGGAAAGAGATAGAAAATGTCTCTTTCATGATTTTTTCGTCCAAAGACATGAAAGGACTGCCTGACTCTGTAATGAATCGTATGGATAAAGAGATTTTATATACAGCCAAAGTCAACGGTTGCTTAAAATCACGATTCTCTGCGTAAGCGATTAAATTTTCCATGCAGATACAGGTTTGTACGGGATGGTTTTGTGTATGAACAGACAGAATAAATGAATGGTTGACACCCATAAATGAGTTGACGCAGATTATACCCATACAAAACGTTATAGAGCTAAGAACAATGTGAGAATGAGCAAATGGCCAATGTGAAAATGGATACCGGATAATGCCGGTGTGCATAAGTCCGGCAGTATTATGGAAAGGATACCTTTCCGGCAGCAGCGTGGATTGTTCATCATCTTTTTGAGATCGTTGGAACCGGAAATTTTTATCAGGCCGACTGTAATAATTCACTGGATAAAGAAAGTGCATGAGCGTTCATGTTTTTTATGGGAAACAATTTGGATGGGAACATAGAATTCACCCTTATTCGGGGGGCCAAAAGCGGTAAATCCATTTGAAATGGGTATCTTTGCATCCAAATTGATACAAATGAATACCGGTTATACGATTATTGGTTTGGGAATCGCTTTGCTGACGGGAATCAGTTGTACGCCGTCGCAGTCCCGTTTTATTTCCGATGCCGTTGCCCGCGACGAAGTCGCAAAGGCGTTTGAGGCAAGACAGTCCGCTTTTCCCGACCGAACCCTGTTCTCCGTGTTCGACCGGGAGATGACGACCTGCGAACGCGAAGCGCTGATGTTCCTCTACGCATGGATGCCCGTCGGCGACGTGGCCGACTATCCGGGCGAGTTTTATCTGGAAAACGTCCGTGCAAGTTTTACGGCCCGGCGGGAGATGCCCTGGGGGAAGGAGATTCCCGAAGACGTCTTCCGCCATTTCGTATTGCCCGTGCGCGTCAACAACGAAAATCTGGACAGCAGCCGGACAGTCTTCTACGAAGAACTGAAAGACCGCGTGAAAGGGCTTCCG
Source organism: Tannerella sp. (assembly GCA_031263835.1). Taxonomy (GTDB): domain Bacteria; phylum Bacteroidota; class Bacteroidia; order Bacteroidales; family Tannerellaceae; genus Tannerella. Next base: position 4,698 of record JAISEZ010000124.1, on the reverse strand, counting down.
TTGCGGGAAGCCGTGCTGGAGGTCAATCACTGGTGTCATGAAAAGGTGGTTTACGCGCCGTCCGACGGACGGACGAGTTCGCCGCTGGCCTCCGTCAGGACAGCCTCCGGACGCTGCGGCGAAGAATCGACCTTTACGACTGCCGCCCTGCGTGCCGTCGGCATTCCCGCCCGGCAGGTCTATACGCCCCGCTGGGCGCATACCGACGACAATCATGCGTGGGTCGAGGCCTGGGTGGACGGCGAATGGCGTTTTCTCGGCGCCTGCGAACCGGAACCGGTGCTGAACCTCGCCTGGTTCAACGCACCCGCCTCCCGCGGGATGCTGATGCATACCAAAGTCTTCGGCCATTACAGCGGAGCGGAAGAAGTGATGGAAAAAACGGAGTGCTACACGGAAATCAACGTCATCCGCAACTATGCGCCGGCCGCCCGTACCGTCGTGACGGTCGTGGACGTGGACAGCCGCCCGGTAGCCGGCGCACTGGTGGAGTTCAAGCTGTATAACTATGCCGAGTTCTATTCCGTTGCACGGAAAACGACGGACAGTGACGGACGCTGTTCGCTTTCGGCGGGAAAGGGCGACCTGCTGGCCTGGGCAACGAAAGACGGACGTTTCGGATACAGACAGCTTCATTTCGGAAAGGAGGAGGATGTCACGATTGTCCTGAACAGGCAGCCGGGCGATGAAATCGTCGAGGAGTGGGACATGACGCCGCCGCCGGAAGGGACTGTTCCGGTAGAGGTGACGGAGGCGCAGAAGGAGGCCAACGCCGCCCGCCTGACGGAGGAAGACAGCATCCGCAATGCCTACGTAGCGACCTTCTATACGGAAGAAAAGGCCGCTTCCCTGGCCACAGCACTTTCTCTGGATGTGGAAAAGACAAAGGAGTTTCTCCTGAAAAGCCGCGGCAACTGGGCGGAGATTGAAACCTTCCTGCGCGACGCGCCCGCAGAGCGGCGTCCGCTGGCCATGGCCCTGCTGGAGGCGATTTCGGACAAGGACCTGCGCGACACGCCGGCGGCTACGCTGTTCGACCATCTGCTTCATACGCCCGCCATTCCGGCCGGCTTCTACCGCGACCCGTCTCCCGCGGACAGTCCTGCCATTACCGAAACGGAACTGTTCCGGCGGTACGTCCTCAATCCGCGCGTAGCCAACGAACTGCTGACCCCTTACAAACATTTCTTTGCGGAACAGGCGCCGGCGTCGCTGGTCGAATCCGTGCGTGAAAACCCGCAGGCGCTGGTCGACTGGGTCAGCCGGCACGTGGCCGTAAGGGACGAACTCAACCCGCAGCGCATTCCCGTCATGCCGGCCGGCGTGTGGAAGGCGCGCATGGCCGACGCCCGTTCGCGGCAGATATTCTTTGTCGCGCTGGCGCGCAGCATGGGTATTCCGGCGCGTATCGAGCGCGTGGCCGGAAAGGTGCAGTATTACCGGAACCGGTGGATAGACGTTGACTTTGAAGCCGGCCTGCCCGGCGCAGCCCGGCAGGGTTTTGTCTCGGCCTCCTACGCGCCTGTCCCCGCTCTGGACAACCCGAAGTATTACACCCATTTCTCCATCGCCAGAATACGTCCGGATGCACAGCTGCAGACACTGAATTTCGAGCGGCGGGGAGCAATGGCCGATATGGAACAGGGCGACTCGTGGGCCGGTATCCTGAAGCGTCCGCAGCCCGTTGACGAAGGCAATTACCTGCTGGTAAGCGGTACGCGCCTGGCCAGCGGGAAGGTGTTGACGCGGATGGTCTCCTTTACGGTCAGGGCCGGCGAGCATACGTCAACGGCGCTGGTCATGCGCGAAAATGCGGATGGCATTCAGGTCATCGGCAGCCTGAATGCCGAAGCGACCTTCCGGCCGGCTGGCGGCGGCGAGGAAACGTCAATTCTCCATGTCGCCGGACGCGGCTATTTCGCCGTCGCTCTTTTAGGCCCGCGGCAGGAGCCGACCAACCACGCCCTGCGCGACATCGCCCAGTTCAGGGAAGATTTCGAACAGTGGAACCGGCGTCTGATTTTCCTCTTCAGGAACGAACAGGCGCTGCAGCAGTATGACCCGAAAGAATTCGGCGACCTGCCCTCCACCATCGTCTGCGGAGTGGACACGGACAACCGCATTGCCGACATGCTGGTGGACGCCCTGAAACTGCCGGACGCCGACCGGTTGCCGGTCTTTGTCATCGCCGACACGTTCGGGCGCATCGTCTTCGTTTCGCAGGGCTATACCATCGGCCTGGGCGAACAGATGCTGAAAGTCATTCACAAACTCTAAAACAACTGTCATCAATCAAAACTAACATGCCCATCTGTTATCATTTTGCAGAACTCATCTACCGGCAGGCGGAAAAGTACGGCGACCGGGCGGCCATCCGCTGGCGCGACGGAGCCACCGGACGCTGGTATCCGGTATCGTGGACGGATTTCGCCGCCCGCGTGCGGCTTGTTTCGCAGGCCCTGATTGCCCGGAACGTCCACATTCACGAAAACATCGGCATCTATTCCCAGAACATGCCCCAGTGCTTTTATGCAGACTACGGAGCCTATGGCGTTCGCGCCGTTTCCGTACCGATGTATGCCACCAGCTCCGCCGCACAGATTGAGTACATCGTCCGCGATGCGGAAGTGCGGCTGCTCTTTGTCGGCGAACAGCTGCAATACGACCGCGCCTTTCAGGTGCAGCAGGCCGCCGGCGACATCCTGAAACAGCTGGTCATCTTTGACCCGTCGGTTGTCCGTCACCCGGAAGACCGCACGTCGGCCTACTTCGACGACTTCCTTCGGGAGGGCGACCATTCCGAAGCCGAAGCCGGGGCGCTCGACCGTCGCAGTCAGGCGACGCCCGACGACACGGCGGCCATCGTCTATACCTCCGGCACGTCCGGCCACTCGAAAGGCGTGGTACTGACACATGCCGCGTTTCTTGAAGCCATGCGCATCCACGACCTTCGCCTGCCAATGGTTAACGACCGCGACGTGTCGATGTGTTTCCTTCCCTTCACGCATATCTTCGAAAAGGCATGGGTGAGCTACTGTTTTCACAAGGGGGCGCAGGTGGCCGTCAATCAGGACCCGAAACAGATTCAGCAGCGCCTGCCCGAAATACGCCCTACGGTGATGTGCAACGTGCCCCGTTTCTGGGAGAAAGTATATGCCGGCGTGCACGAGAAAATCAACGGCATGCCCCGCCCCCTGCGGAGCCTCTGCCTGCGCGCCATCCGCGTCGGACGCAGGTATCAGCTGGACTACAGGCGTACGGGGCGCCGTCCGCCGTTCGGCCTGTCGCTCTCCTTTCATTTCTACGACAGGATGATTTTCACCCTGCTGAAAAAGGTGCTGGGACTCGACCGCGGTCGACTGTTTCCGGTAGCCGGCGCGCCGCTGGCCGATTCGATTGCCGAATTTCTCCTGTCCGTCCACTTTCCGGTGCGCTACGGTTACGGCCTTTCGGAGACGTGCGCCACGGTCTGTTTCTTTCCGGAAAAGGACTACCGGATTGGCTCCATCGGTACCCTCATGCCCGACGTGCAGGTAAAAATCGACCCGGCCAATCAGGAAATACTGGTAAAGGGTAAAACCGTCATGCAGGGCTACTACCGCAATCCCGAAGCCACCGCCGAGGTCTTCACCGCCGACGGTTTCTTCCGCACGGGCGATGCCGGACGCCTCGAAGGCAACACGCTGTTCTTCCTCGAACGCATCAAAGACCTGTTCAAGACGTCCAACGGCAAATACATTGCCCCGCAGGCCATCGAACTGAGTCTGAGCGGCAACAGATACGTAGAACAGTGCGCCGTCATCGCCGACAGCTGCAAGTTTGTCAGTGCGCTGATTATGCCGGCGTTTCCCGCGCTCGAAGCCTGGGCGAATGAAAAGGGCGTGGCGTATCGCGACCGGGAAGACTTAATCGCACATGCGGCCGTGCAGCAGCTGTTTCAGGCTCAGATAGAGGCATGTCAGCAGGATTTTGCGTCGTATGAGAAAATCAAGCGTTTCACGCTGCTTGCCAAACCCTTCTCCATGGATACGGGCGAACTGACCGACACGCTCAAACTGCGCCGCCGCGTGATTGCCGAACGCTACGCGGCAGAAATCGCAGCCATGTACGCAGATACGTGACCGTTCTCCCGCAGATTTGATAACTGATGTTACGCAGCACTTTTTGTGCACTGCAGGTTGACGCCGTCAGGCGTCCGACATGGATAACCCCGCGCAAGCCGCAGGTGCAGCTCGGGGTTGTAGAGACGCGATGCATCGCGTCTCTACCTGTCCCGGCGGGACAGTCTGTTGGTAGAAAATATACGTCTCACACACCCCCTACCCGCCCCGTCCGGGACGGAAGGTGGGTTTTCGGCCGCACATACCGTCCCGCCGGGACAGAACACCGGGGGGATGTCCTGTTTCTACCGACATGCTGTCCCTGACGGGACACCGGAGATACGGTTACAGGCTGTTTATTTTGCATTCCTAAGGGAATTCTCGCAAAATAAGGGTTTCAAAGGGACGCGACAGGAGACGCGATGCATCGCGTCTCTACGGCGTCGCGGCGGTGGGGTTTGGCGGGGGAGGAAGATTTTTTCGAATTTGCCTTTGCTCCGGACGAAGTCCGGAAAATCATGATAATCAATCCAATCACTTTAAAATCCCGGTTTTGTTGGGGGCATTACGCATTTTTATGTATGATTAGAATTCGTTG
>JAISEZ010000114.1 GCA_031263835.1 Tannerella sp. | reverse complement strand
GGAAGCCGTTCAGACAGTATTTTAAGTATGAATATCATTGATTGCAAGTAACAAGTATCAATTTTTAAACAAAGACTCGTCATGAAAAGACAAATTATCAGGGTGCATTTTGAAAATCTGCGCAACGAAGCGCACGTGGAACTGAATGAAAAGGTGATTACCACAATAGACCGGTACAATCCGCCACAGTTCGGCTTTGGAGTCGTGTACGCAGGATACAGGCAACTCGTAGCCACGGAAGTATCTCTTCTTGATATGATGCACAAAAGCGAATACACGGTCAAGATTCATGAGCAGGACCGTGTCCGCGACGGCATTTTCCGGGGACTGTCCGACGCCGTCAAGTCCGGGTTGAACCACTTTGACGCCGCCAAGTCCGAGGCTGCCGGGAAACTGTCCGTCATCTTCGACCGCTACGGCAGTATTTCCTCCCGAACGCTCGACCAGGAAACGGTCTCTCTCGACGCCTTCCTGCAGGAACTCTCCTCCGACACGGCTGCCGCCTTTGTCCGGACGCTCGGGCTGACGGACTGGACGGAGCAGCTGGCATTGGAAAACGGGAAGTTCAAGGACTTGATAGAGGCGTGTTACAGCGAAATAGCGCAGCGGCCGTCGCTGCTGCGGATATACGCGATTCGTCTCGACGTGGACAGGGCCTTGCGGACAATCCTCAATTTCCTCGACGTGGTATCAGCCGTTCACGCGCTCGCTGCTTATGAACTGCTTGTCAACGAACTCAACACCGTTTTCGAACGCTACAGGGACATGCTGGTACAGCAGGCCTGCGCACGAAAACAGGACGCTTCGAATGAAGCATTGAAAGCAGCGGACGGAAAGTGAATCATCTCCCTCCGGCGCGAGCCGGCTTGAATACCTTCACCTGTGAGCATGTTTTTCCTTTGAGAAAACGGTCATGCGGAAATACCGTATGCAGGGTATTGCCGTGTGGTGTGGAATTTGTATTTTTGCACCTCTTTTGATAATGATAAAAAACGACTTATGACAGAGATAAGAAAAGAAACCGGAACCGGGCAGGTGAAACGCGGACTGGCGGAGATGCTGAAAGGCGGGGTGATTATGGACGTGGTTAATCCGGAACAGGCGAAGATTGCCGAAGATGCGGGAGCGGTGGCTGTGATGGCGCTGGAGCGCGTGCCTTCGGACATCCGGGCCGAAGGCGGCGTGGCGCGCATGTCCGACCCCGAAATGATTATCGGTATTCAAAACGCCGTATCCATTCCCGTCATGGCCAAGGCGCGTATCGGGCACATCATGGAGGCGCGCGTGCTGGAAGCGTTGAACATCGACTTTATCGACGAAAGCGAGGTGCTGACCCCGGCCGACGAGGCATACCACATCCTGAAAACCGATTTCAAGGCGCCGTTCGTATGCGGCGCGCGCAACCTGGGCGAAGCGCTCCGGCGCGTGGGCGAGGGTGCGGCCATGATACGCACCAAGGGCGAAGCCGGTACGGGCGACATTGTCGAGGCCGTGCGCCACATCCGTCAGGTGAACGAAGACATACGGCGCGTGACGGGCGCTTCGCCAATGGAACTGATGACGATAGCCAAAGAACTGGGGGCGCCCTACGAATTAGTGTTACAGGTCAGGGAACTGGGACGGCTTCCGGTGGTCAACTTTGCCGCCGGCGGCGTGGCCACGCCTGCCGATGCCGCCCTGATGATGGTGCTGGGCTGCGACGGCGTATTTGTCGGGTCGGGCATCTTCAAGTCCGGCCAGCCGGCCAGACGCGCCAAAGCCATTGTCGAAGCCGTAGCGCACTATCAGGACGCCGGGCTGGTTGCCGAAGTATCCAAGGGACTGGGCGACGCCATGCGCGGCCAGAGCGTTGCCCGGCTGGAAGAAGGCGAAAAGCTGGCCGGAAGGGGCTGGTAAAAAAAACGGACAGAGGGAATGAAAATCGGTATTTTGGCGTTGCAGGGCGCCGTGCGGGAGCATCGCAACATCCTGCACGGGCTGGGCGTGGAAACGGTTGACGTGTTGAATCCGGAAGACTTGACGGGTATCGACGGGCTGATTCTTCCCGGCGGCGAGAGTACGACTGTCGGGAAACTGCTGGTCCGTTACGGCCTGCTGGAACCCATTGCCGAAGCCGGTCGCAGGGGGCTTCCCGTTTTCGGGACGTGCACGGGGCTGATTCTGCTCTCGAAACACATCAATGGCAGCGAACAGTACCGACTGGGGCTGATGGATACGCAGGTGGAACGCAATGCCTTCGGACGCCAGCAGGCCAGTTTTGAGGCCGACATGTTCATCCCCGTACTGGGCGACGCGCCGTTTCACACCGTCTTTATCCGCGCTCCCTATATCGAAAAAGCCGGCGAGGGCGTCCGTCCCCTGCTCGTGCATGAGGGCAAAATCCTGCTGGCCGAACAGGACAACCTGCTGGCTGCCGCCTTCCATCCCGAACTGACGGACGACACGCGGCTGCATGTCCGGTTTCTCCAAAAAGCGGTTAATTAGTGGTTAACGGTTAACGGTTAATGATTAATGATTAGTAGAATACAGTCATGGTTTCATACACAAAATCCGGTCGCCGCCAATGCCGCATCTATTTATCACTCATCATTAACCGTTAACCATTAACCGCTAACCATTAATTACTCATGGCAAGGAATAAATTACGGAAATTCGAAGAGATGAGCAGTTATCCCAATGTGTTTCAATATCCCCCGGGTGTGTTGCACGAAAAAGACGTTGAGATGAAAGGCTGCTGGAGGAAACAGTATTTCGGGAATCCGGCTCCTGTGGTGCTCGAACTGGGTTGCGGCAAAGGAGAATATACCGTCGGACTGGGCAGGCTCTTCCCCGGGAAAAACTTTATCGGCGTAGACATCAAGGGTGCGCGGATGTGGTCGGGCGCGAAGCAGGCGCTGGAAGAGCATTTGCCCAACGTAGCCTTCCTGCGTACCCGCATCGAACTCCTTCCCCGTTTCTTTGCTCCGGGCGAAGTGTCCGAAATCTGGATCACGTTTCCCGATCCCCAGATGAAGAAAACAAACAAACGGATGACCTCCGCGTGTTTCCTGCGGATGTACGGCGAGTTGCTGGGCGAGGGCGGCGTGGTTCACCTGAAAACCGACAGCCCGTATATGTATGCCTATACCCGCGAGATAATTCGCGTCAACCGTCTGCCGGCGCTGGTCGAGACGGAAGACCTGTACCGCAGCCGGCTTGCGGACGAAATTCTTTCGATTCGGACGTTTTACGAACAGCAGTGGCTGTCTCGCGGAATGAACATCAAATACCTCCGCTTTGTCTGCGAGCCGCGGGAGGAATACCTCGAACCGGACATCGTCCCCGAACCGGATTCCTACCGGAGTTTCGGCCGGGATCAGCGTCCCCGGACGGGGATATGAAAGCCGGTTAAAGTCTTCATTCGAGGAGCGCCGTACATGGACACCGTACGAATTATAAATTATGAATTATGCGAATCGGTAATTCCATGAAAAAATCAGGATTTCCCGACTTTTTCATAGATAAAAACACGAACGTTCGGGATTATGTTCCGAACGTTTAGGGTTATGCCCCGAATGTTTGGGGTTATGCCCCGAATGTTTGGGGACATGCCCCGAATGTTTGGGGTTATGCCCCGAATGTTTGGGGGCATGTCCCGAATGCTTGGGGTTATGCCCCGAATGTTTGGGGGCATAACCCGAATGTTTGGGGGCATGCCCCGAATGCTTGGGGGCATAACCCGAACGTTTGGGGGCATGTCCCGAATACTTGGGGGCATAACCCGAACGTTTTGCGATACCCCCTGAACAGTTACCTGTTTTTATATTCTTCCCGTTTACTTTTCGGCAGTTTCCGGATTACCTCTTCCACGGAATGGCTGACGAGTTCCTTAATCAGGCTGTCGGGCACGTCGCTTTCCAGATATACCGCGTTCCACATCAGTGATTTGAATGACGTCTCAACAATACCGTTACAGTGTTCACGCAATTCAACCGTTTTTTCGGGATGACACTTCAGGCAAACGTTAAACCGTCCGTCTTCGGGTTCCAGGTTGATATAGGCAAACAGCTTGTCCATCACCTTAAATGTCAATATCCGGTTGTCGATAAAGGGCGTGGATTCCATACTCCCCTTGATGGAAAGGCAGTAATCTCTCAAATCTTCAATATTCATCGTTTCGGTTTTAAGAATTCAATGATTCAAAAATTCAAAGATTCAATGATTCAAAAATTCAAGGGTTTTCGGTAAGGATAGCTGTTCCGGCCAAAACCCTTGAATCATTGAATTTTTGAATCCTTGAATCTTTGAATTTTATCCTGTACGTTCGGCCAGGTAGTCGGCCAGGAGGAGGAGGCTGTCGCGCGCTTCGGAGGCGGGCAGGGTACGGATGATGGCCGATGCCTGTTCCCGGAAGCCGTTCATGCGCGCTTCGGCGTATTCGATGCCCCCCTTTTCCCGGGCAAACCGGAGCAGCGCGGCGATGTTGTCCGGCGTGAAATCCTTCTCCAGCAGCATGTCCATGTAGGGCGCCTGTTCCGCCGGCGAAGCCGTTTCGAGGGCGTGCAGGAGGGGCAGCGTCACTTTACCCTCGCGCAGGTCGTTGCCGCTGGGTTTTCCGGTCTGGCTGTCCTCGAAACAGTCGAAAATGTCGTCCTTTATCTGGAAACAGTATCCGAGCAGCTTGCCGAACGTCCGGCACGTCTCCTGCAGCTTCGCCGGCGCGCCGGCCGTGATGGCGCCGATTTCCGTGCACGAGGCCAGCAGGACGGCCGTTTTCTTTTCCAGCACGACGAAGTAATCCTCTTCGGTCAGGATGAGTTTGTCCGCATTTTCCAGCTGCTTGATTTCGCCCTCGGCCATCGCGAGGCTGAGCTTCGCCATGATACCGACGATTTGCATATCCCCCAGCTGCACGGCGCGAATCAGCGCGTGGGCAATAATGAAGTCGCCCACCAGCACGGCGATGCGGTTGTCGTGGATGGCATTCAGGGAGAGGGCGCCGCGGCGCTGTTTCGTGTCATCGACCACGTCGTCGTGAATCAGGGACGCCGTATGCAGCAGTTCGAGCAGCACGGCGGCGTGAACGGATGCCGCATGTACTCCGCCGCAGGCCTCGGCGGTCAGCAGCAGCAGCAGCGGACGGATATGTTTGCCGCTGGAGCTGTGGATGGTCTCTACGGCGGCGCGCACCGTCTCCACCTCGCTGTGGAGCGCCCGCGCAAACTCCGTCTGGAAACGGTCAAAAGCCTCCGATACGGGACGCTCTATTTGAATTTTGTCAGTCATATATTCATTTTATGCGTTGCAAAAATAAGAAAAAGTGATGAGTAATACAGATTTTTCGTACATTTACCCGCAAATTACACAAAAGAATCAGATATGAAATTGCTCTTGATAGATGCGTATGCATTAATATACCGTTCCTACTATGCTTTTATCCGGAACCCGCGAATCAATTCGAAGGGGATGAATACGTCGGCGATATTCGGATTTGTCAACTCGATGGAAGACGTGCTGAAGCGCGAAAACCCGACACACGTGGCCGTCGGATTCGACCCGCCGGGGCCGACGTTCCGTCACGAAGCCTTCGATGCCTACAAGTCGCAGCGCGAAGAAACGCCGGAAGACATCCGCCTCTCCACGCCCTATATCCGGAAAATCATACAGGCCTGCGGGATACCGGTGCTGGAGGTGATGCGCTACGAGGCCGACGACGTCATCGGCACGGTGGCCCGGCAGGCCGAAGCGGAAGGTTTCGAGGTATATATGATGACGCCCGACAAGGATTACGGACAGCTGGTTTCGGAACACGTTTTCCAGTATCGCCCGAAGTTTGGCGGCGATTATGAAACGCTGGGCGTGGCGGAAGTCCTGTCGAAGTACGGACTGAAATCGGTGGCGCAGATGACCGACCTGCTGGGACTGATGGGAGATGCGTCGGACAATATTCCCGGCTGTCCGGGCGTCGGCGAGAAAACGGCGCAGAAGCTGCTCGAGGAATTTGATTCCGTGGAAAATCTCCTGAATCATACCGGTAGCCTGAAGGGCAGCCTGAAAACCAAAATAGAGGAAAATGCCGAACAGATACGTTTTTCCAAATTTCTGGCGACCATTGTGACGGACGTTCCCGTCCGGTTCGACGCCGACCTTTGCCTCCGCAGGAAGCCGGACAGGGCGGCGCTGACGGAACTGTACCGGGAACTGGAATTCCGGAGTTTCATTCAGAAGCTGGAAGAGAAGGAAATAAAGAAAGTGTTTTCCCGGCCCGCCCAGCTGTCCCTCTTTGACGCCCCGGCCGGTGAAACGGAAGACGCGTCCGGCGAAACGCCGGAAAACACCGCCTCTTCCCTTGCGAACATCGACAGCGTCCCCCACACCTATCATCTGGCGGATACGGAAGAGAAGCGCGCCGAACTGGGACGGATGCTGGCCGGTCAGCCGTTTTTTGCCTTCGACACGGAGACGGACAGTCTCGACCCCCTGACGGCGCATCTGGCAGGCATGTCCTTTGCCGTCAGGGAAGGGGAAGCGTGGTATGTACCCGTGCCGGAAGCGACGGACGGTGCCCTGCACACGCTGGAGCCTCTGGTGGAAGCGCTTCAAAACCGTGAAATCCGGAAAATCGGGCAGAACATCAAGTTCGACATGCTCGTCCTGCGGAAATACGGGATTCGCGTGGCCGGACCGCTGCTCGACACCATGATTGCCCACTACCTCCTGAATCCGGAACTGAGGCACGGCATGGACTACCTGTCGGAAACGTACCTGAATTACCGTCCCGTTCCGATTGAGGCGCTGATTGGCCCCAAGGGAAAAAACCAGCTGACGATGCGTTCGGTTCCGGTTGAAAAAATCTGCGATTATGCGGCGGAAGATGCGGACGTGACCCTGCGCCTGTGGAACTTTTTCAGGCCGAAACTGGCTTCCGAAGGCTTGGAGTCGCTGTTTCTGGACATTGAAATGCCGCTGGTATACGTGCTGGCCGACATGGAAGCGGCCGGCGTCACGGTTGACCGGGAAGCGCTGCGGCAGATTTCGGGAGAACTGACCCGGGTGGCCGGCAAACTGGAGCAGGCCATCTATGACCTGGCCGGCGAAAAGTTCAACATCAATTCGGCCAAGCAGGTGAGCGAAGTCCTTTTCGAACGCCTCCAGATTGAGGAAAAGGTAAAGAAAACCAAGACCGGCAACTACAGCACCAGCGAAGACGTGCTGGAAAAACTCCGCAACAGGCACCCGATTGCCGGCAAGCTGCTGGATTACCGCGGCGTGAAGAAGCTGCTCGGCACCTACGTCGACGCCTTGCCGGAGCTGGTCAATCCCCTGACGGGCAAGATTCACACGTCGTTCAACCAGACCGTGACCGCCACCGGACGCCTCAGTTCCACGAACCCCAACCTGCAAAACATCCCCATCCGCGACGCCCTCGGACGCGAAATACGCAAAGCGTTCATCCCCGACCGTGCGGACTGCGTCTTCTTCTCAGCCGACTACTCCCAGATTGAGCTGCGCATCATGGCGCACCTGAGCAGTGACGCCGGCATGATTGAGGCCTTCCGCAGCGGCGCCGACATCCACGCGGCAACGGCGGCAAAAATCTACCGCGTCGCGCCTGCGGAAGTCACCGTCGAGATGCGCCGCAAAGCCAAAACGGCCAACTTCGGGATTATCTACGGCATTTCCGTTTTCGGGCTGGCCGAGCGGCTGAACATCCCCAAAATCGAAGCGCGGGAACTGATTACCGGTTATTTCGACACCTATCCGGGCGTGAAGGAATACATGGACAAAAGCATCGCGCTGGCGCGGGAAAAGGGCTATGTCGAGACGATTTTCAAGCGGAAGCGTTTTCTGCCCGACATCCAGTCCGGCAACGCCGTGGTGCGCGGTTACGCCGAGCGCAACGCCATCAACGCGCCGATACAGGGAAGCGCCGCCGACATCATTAAAATGGCGATGGTGCGCATCTTCAGCCGTTTCGAGGCGGAAGACCTGCAAAGTAAAATGATTCTGCAGGTGCACGACGAATTGAATTTCAACGTCCGGCAAGACGAACTGGATACCGTCCGGCAAATCGT
>JAISEZ010000242.1 GCA_031263835.1 Tannerella sp. | reverse complement strand
TTTACTTTCCTTCTACATCCCAATGTTCCCCCGGAAAACAGCGGCTCGGAAAGGGCTATCCGGAATGTGAAAGTCAAAACAGAAGTGTCCGGCCAGTTCCGTAACGCGGAGGGAAGGGGTGCTGACCGCTCTGCATGGATTCGCTCTGTTATTGATACCTCTGTCAAAAATGGACAGAATGTTTTTACCGCTTTGAAATGTCTCGCTGACATTCAATGTGGGAATAGTACCTGAGTAGTTACTGAATTATAAATAGACCGGAAGACTGACAAGGCCGTTTTTGACCGCAGGGCATTCATTTCTTATCCTAATTCATGATTCATGATTCTATTTTAGAATCCCCTGACGGGGAATGTATAAAACCATCCCGTGCACAGTATAACTGCCGACTGCTGATTCGCATAATCCATCCGCGTACCTGTTTGAAGAAGGGTAGGGTAGGGGAGTGGGGGTTCAAAGTTTGGAGAATTGAGCGTTTGTATCGAAATTTCATGTACCTTTGCGGCTGTCAGTTCAAATGCTTAAAACAAAATAGTTTGATGAAAAGAAGGAAGCAGATCGCATTCGGCAGGTTCACGGGTCTTATGGGTATATTCGTGCTGCAGGTAATCAATGTTTTTGCGCAGATAAGTGAAGGCGGTTTTCCGCCCGGCTTTCAACACGCCGTTACGCTGAGAAGCAGTCAGGCCGTCGAGCAAATCCCGGTTACGTTTTACGTGGAAGACTTGAAACGCGTCGACGAGTGGCAGGCTGCGGAAGGTGCGCCGCCAGCCGTAGCCACCCTGATTAAGGTGGCTTTGAATCCGCAAAATTCGGGCCGGTGGAGCACGCTGCCCGGCGGCGAAAAAATCTGGCAACTCCATCTTCAGGCCAGGGGAGCCATTGCGCTCATGCTTTATTATTCGGATTTTCATATTCCCGAAGGGGGAAAACTTTTCCTGTATAATGAGGAAAAAACGCAGCTTCTGGGGGCTTACACGCACCGCACGCATCCGTCGGGCGGCCGTTTTGCCACGGAATTTGTTGCGGGCGACGAACTGACGCTGGAATACGTGGCTTCGCCGGACGACAGCGACCTCCGCATTGAAATCGAAGACGTCGGATACGGATATAATCACCTCTCCGCAGGGAATGGCGCCGTCTCCCTGCGCGCGAACGCTTCCTGCGAGGTGAACGTCAACTGCACGGAAGGCGACCGGTGGCAAAGCCAGAAAAAGGGAGTCTGCCACATGGTACAGCGGATCGGTTCCAAAGGTTACCTCTGTTCGGCCTCGCTGCTCAACAATACGGCGCAGGACCTGAAACCGTATATCCTGACGGCGCAGCACTGCGCCGTGGACAACGACAGCAGGGAAGCGTCGGAGGAAGATATGAAACAGTGGGTATTTCATTTTCAGTATGAAATGAACGGATGCGGCAGCGGGTCGGGCCGGGCGCCCTCCAAAACCATGTCCGGCTGCCGGAAAATGGCGGCGACGCAGACTAACGGCGAGTCCGACGGATTGCTTCTGCTCCTGAACGCCGGCATTCCGGAAGAGTATGACGTCTACTACAACGGCTGGGACAGGCGCGAAAAACCGGCGCTATCGGGCGTCGGCATCCACTGTCCGGCGAACGACTACATGAGGATTTCCACCTACAGGGATCCGGCCGTCTCGGCGACCTTCAAGACGGACAATTCCTTCATGGGCGATGTGAACGCGCACTGGAACGTGACTTTTGACGAAACCGCGAACGGCCACGGCATCACCGAAAAAGGCTCTTCCGGGTCGCCGCTGTTCAACGAAAACCAGCTGGTTGTCGGTTCCCTGACGGGCGGAAGTTCCACCTGCTACGATCCGACCGGACTTAACCTGTACGGAAAGCTGAGCTACCACTGGGACAAATATGCCTCTTCGATGGACAAATACCTGGATCCCGCCGGGTCGGGAGCGGAAACGCTGGAAGGCCGCTATTACGGCGGACAGATGCCTGCTCCCGCCGGCCTGCAGGCCGTCTATGAGTCGAAGGCGGTATGGCTGGACTGGGAAGCGCCCGCATCCGGCAGCCCCCTGAAGTACCGTATCTATGACAATGGCACGAATGCGGGTGAGACCGTGGAACTTTTCCATACCGAAACCTCTCCGGCGACAGGGTGGCATGAATACAGCGTTTCGGCCGTCTATGAGAACGGACAGGAATCGGGATTCGACAGGACGTCCATTCCGATACCCGAATACAGGGCGCCGGTGAACGTCTCCGCCGTGCCTGCGATTTCGGAAAAAGTGGCCGTGCTCTGGGAACCGCCCCTGTATGAACAGACCGTCTACTGGGGCAGCGCCCATGCCTCTACCCAGATTATTCTGGATGACACCAGACGCTTTTATTTCGGCCAGCTCTGGGAGAAGGAGGAGCTTCAGCCCTTTCACCGGAAAACGCTGGCCGCCATCAAATACGTGCCCGTCAGGAACAATTCCTATGATATATACATCGTTCAGGGAAACAGAACCTACCGCGAAAGAATCGGCAGTCCGCTGTATGGCGTCACGAATACCGTTCCGCTGTCCACGCCGTTTGTCATCGACGGATCCCGGCCGATGATCGTCTCCCTGTACATCTCCAGAATATCGAACCGTCCCGCAGAGTATCCGGCCATGTGCGACGGAGGCCCGGCCATTCAGGGAAAAGGAAATATTTATTCCTATGACGCGCAAAACTGGAACACGCTTTACGATGAAAACGACCCGGACCGGGAATTTGACCTGAACTTTTTCGTTGCCGCCGTCATCACCTCCGCCGAAGGGCAGTTGCCGGCGCCGGCGCCCGACGAGCCGGACACGTTTTCCATCCGTACAAGCGACACCGGCGCCTCCAGACGCACTGCCGTTTCGACCTTCCTGCAGGGAGACATCACGCTGTACAGTTATCCGCTGACGGCGTTTCCGGAAATATCGGGTTACAACATTTACCGGAACCGGATGAATATCGGGACGACTTCCGCCTCGGGCAGGAGATACGTCGATCAGGAACCGCTGTTTAGCGCCCGTTATCAGGTGTCCGCCCAGTTCGGCAGCGACGAGGGGGAACTCAGCAGTCTGGTGAACATATCGACGGGGAATGCGGACATGGAAGAAAACGCCCTTGCCATCTATCCGACCCTGTTTGACGATCAGGTGGAAGTAAAAGGATTCGACCGGGTCGACCGGATAGAAGTCTACACGACGGACGGGAAGTGTTGCCTGCGGGTGGAAAATCCGGACAGACGGATTCAAACCCAATCACTCCCGCCGGGCATCTACATTTTCCGCATCTACCCGAAAGACGGTACACCGCCCAAAACCTTCCGGGGAATAAAAAAAACCAGTGGTTAATGGTTAATGTGAATCAGCAGTAGCGACTGAAGGCTGAAAGCCCGCCATATCCCAGCCCAATGGCAACGCCCTGGGTATGGATACCCGAAACCGTCCTGCGCCCTGAAAGGGCAGCATATCTGTTTTATAACCCCGTTTCATTCAAACGAATTGCGCCGGGAAGTATGTTGCCCTTGCAGGGCGCAGGGTGGGGTGCGCGTCATTTCATACCCGGGGCGTTGCCATTGGGCTGGGATATGGCGGGCTTTCAGCCCTCAAGTCGCTACTGCTGATTCGCATTAATCCCAAAATGTCCATTGGAAAAATCCTGCAAGTTGCGACAGGGTTTCCCCACTGGCGTCAACTTAAGGGCTTTCAGCCCTTAAGTGATGCGAAATAAA
>JAISEZ010000331.1 GCA_031263835.1 Tannerella sp. | reverse complement strand
TATCAACACGGAGGCACGGAGGACACGGAGATTCGTTTCTTTGCAGAACGAAGTTCTTTCTCTGTGGCCTCCGTGCAGCCACTTGCCCTGCACCGGGAGCACGGAGAAAACACGGCGTTCCGCAGAGAAACGAATCTCTGTGTTCTCCGTGTCTCCGTGTTTTAAAAATTCACTATTAAATACAGCTATGAGAATAATCATTGAACCGACAGTTGAAGCGCTGTCGCAATGGGCGGCGGGTTACATTGCCGCCCGAATCGGGGAAGCTGCGCCGACGGCTGAAAAGCCGTTTGTGCTGGGGCTGCCGACCGGCTCGTCGCCGCTGGGCACGTACAGACGCCTGATTGAACTGAACCGGAGTGGCGCGGTGTCCTTCCGTCACGTCGTCACGTTCAACATGGACGAATACGTCGGCCTGCCGGAGGAGCATCCCGAAAGTTACCGCTCCTTCATGTGGAAGCATTTTTTCAGCCACATCGACATACGGCCGGAAAACGTGCATATCCTCAACGGTAACGCGCCCGACCTCGAACGGGAATGTGCCGGCTATGAGGCGGCCATCCGCGGGGCCGGGGGCATCGACCTCTTTCTGGGAGGCATCGGCCCGGACGGGCACATGGCATTCAACGAACCGGGGTCGTCGCTGGCTTCGCGGACGCGGGTAAAGACGCTGACCGCGGATACCGTCATCGCCAACTCCCGCTTCTTCGACAACGACGTGAACCGGGTGCCGAAGACGGCCCTGACGGTCGGCGTCGCCACGGTGCTCGACGCGCGCGAGGTACTGATTCTCGTCAACGGCCACAGCAAGGCGCGCGCCCTGCAGCAGGCCGTCGAGGGCGCCGTCAGCCAGATGTGGACCATCACGGCGCTGCAACTGCATCCGAAGGGAATCATCGTCTGCGACGAAGCCGCCTGCGCCGAACTGAAGGTCGGCACCTACCGCTATTTCAAGGATATCGAAAAGGAAAATCTCAACGGAAAGCAGTAAAATGTGTAAGGATGAACGGGACGAAATCATGAACGTGATTCACCGGTTTTCCCACAGACAGGAGAACGGTGAATATATCCTGATGTTTACGGAGCAGGAGGTCGCGCGGCTTCGCCGGCTATTAACGGGGTTACTGAACGGAAGTTACTACCGCAGCGGAGAGAGAGCTCCCGGCGCCGATGTGGATGCAGTATTTAAACAGGACACGGTCGAGTTCACAGCGACTCGTCTTGCGGAAGTCGCCGGGTTCTACGAAATGGCACCGGCAGAGTTCCTCGAGGACCTTACGTGCGATGATTACTGCGAGTCTGAACTCAAAGCGCGGAGCTATCCATACGAGGACCCGTGGTGAGAGATGACTGCACAGGAATTATGAATTATAAATTATGAATTATACAGGCATGGTTTTGGCATGGACATGGAGAATAAAATATCAACACGGAGACACGGAGCACACGGAGATTCGTTTCTCTGCGGAACGAAGTTCCCTCTCTGTGGCCTCCGGGTAATCTCTTTTCCTGCACGGAGGACACGGAGAAAACACGACGTTCCGTCGCCATGCTCTCCCCTCCCTTGCGGGAAGCCGGGGGAGAAGTCAAAATACGGTGTTCCGCCGTGCATCTCTCCGTGTTCTCCGTGTCTCCGTGTTGATAATTTATTTTTTATGTTCATGCACAAAAACCATCCCGTGCAAAGCATATCTGCTAACTACTGATACACATAATTCACATGCAATTATCCGTCAAGTTGTTTTGTCTGCCGGTGGCCGTTTTTTCGTGTACGGGGCATGTGGCGGCGCAGGTCTCGCTGGACAGCGTGCAGGTCATCGAGGAAGTGGTCGTCACGGCCACACCCCGGTACCGGGAAATCATCCCCGCCCAGAAGCTTTCGGGTGAAAAACTGGAAGCGCTCGGCAGTTTTTCCGTGGCCGACGCCATCCGCTACTTCTCCGGCGTACAAATCAAGGACTACGGCGGCGTGGGCGGACTGAAGACCGTGGACATCCGCAGCATGGGAACGAACCACATGGGCGTCTTCTACGACGGCATCCAGCTGGGAAACGCCCAGAACGGACAGATTGACCTGGGCAAGTTTTCCCTCGACAACATCGAGGAAATATCGCTCTACAACGGACAGAAGAGCGACATTTTCCAGTCGGCCAAAGACTTCGGTTCGGCCGGCGTCATCTACCTCCGCACCCGCCGCCCGCGCTTCGCCGAAGGACGCAGGACGAATTTCAAAGTCTTCTTCCGCACCGGTTCGTTCGACCTGGCCAATCCCTCCCTGCTCTGGGAACAGAAGCTGAGCGAGCGCGTCAGTTCCTCGCTGAACGTCGAATACATCTATTCGTCCGGGAAATATCCCTTCCGCTACCGGCGCGTGTTTCCGGACGGCACGGTGGCCTGGGACACGACGGCCGTCCGGCGCAACGGCGACATCCATTCCCTCCGCCTGGAGGGCGGGGTGAACGGCTACACCGACCGCGGCAAATGGAACCTCAAGGGCTATTTCTACGACTCGGAGAAAGGCATCCCCGGCGCCATCGTGAACAACGTGTGGAAACGCTCGCAGAGGCAGTGGGACAGGAACTTTTTCGTACAGGGCAGTATTCAGGAGCAGCTCTTCAGGGGCTGCGAGCTGCTGGCGAACATGAAATACGCGAACGACCGGATGCGCTACCTGAATCCCGACACCACGCTGATGTATATCGACAACTCCTTCCGCCAGCAGGAACTCTACGCCTCGGTCGCGGGCAAGTACACCCTCCGGCCGCTGTGGGACGTCAGTCTGGCGGTCGACTATCAGTGGAACACGCTCTCGGCCACGCTGCAGGATTTCGTCTATCCGAGGCGAAACACCGTGCTGGCGGCCCTGGCCACGGCGTTCGAGTGGCGGCGGCTGCGGGGACAGGCCAGTCTGCTGGGGACGTATGTCTTCGAAAACGTGACGCGCATCCCCTACGGCGACGCCAGCCTGCTGCCCGGCGCGCAGACCGGCACGCCGGACAACCGGCAGGAATACACGCCGGCCGTTTTCCTCTCCTTCCGCCCCCTGCCCTCGCACGATTTCAACGTGCAGGCGTTCTACAAGCGGATTTTCCGGATGCCCACCTTCAACGACCTCTACTATACCGACGTGGGGAACGTCTCCCTCCGCCCGGAATATACCGTGCAGTACGACCTCGGATGCCGGTATGTCCGGGAATACGCGCAGGGGCCTGTCCGGCGGCTGGACATGAAGGCGGACGCCTACTACAACGAGGTGACGAACAAGATTGTCGCCATCCCGAAAGGCAACGGACAGTATCGCTGGATGATGATGAATCTCGGTTACGTGGAGATTCGCGGCGTGGACGTTTCGGGACAGGTCGGCTGGCAGCTGCCGCGGGACATCCGCCTGCAAACCGGCCTTACATACACGTTTCAGCGGGCGCAGGACTTCAGCGACCCGACCGACAATGACCCCCGCGCCGGAACGTATGGCCGTCAGATTGCCTACATCCCGTGGCACAGCGGTTCGGCGATAGCGAACGTGCAGTGGAAGTCGTGGGACATGAACTACAGCTTCATCTACGTCGGCGAGCGCTACCACAATTCTTCCAACATCCGCGAGAACCACGAACAGCCCTGGTACACGCACGACCTGACACTGGGGAAGGAATGGCATATCCGCAGCGTAAAATTCAAGCTGTCGGCGGAGGTGAACAACCTGCTCAACCAGCAGTACGACGTCGTACTGAACTACCCGATGCCGGGAAGAAACTGCAAACTGATTCTCAAGATGGAACTGTGAACCGCTATGGGTGCAATTCAAAATGTCGCATCGTGCTACGCCGATAGGCGTAACCTGTGAATAACCCCCGGATTTATCCGGGGGTAACGATACGCCTCTCTCCGAACGCCGTCAGGTGTTACCCTCACTGAGCATTCCGGCAGGCGGGTAACTCCTCAGGAGTGGAGGGAAGAAGATACATTTTCCCGCCCACCGGAATAAATCCCGGCGTTATTCACAGGCTACGCCTACGGCGTGATGCGACATTTTGAATGGCACCCACCGCTATCCCGGCGGGCTGGTACTGGAATTATTTTTTTATCTTTGTCCCCCGGATAAAGATACAGATGAAACCGTACAGCCTCTGGCGCCAACGGTGATCTGCCTGAACAGCAAGGCTATTTATAACTCAATAATATTTTAAAGCATGAAGAAAGTATTTTACAGGGCTTCCATACTGATAGTTACCGCCATACTATTGACAAGTGGAGCGACAGACGGAGTGAAGGACAACATGGCGGCAGACCCTCTCGAAAGCGGTTTTGCGAATCCCCCGGACGATCAGCGCGTGGGCTGTTACTGGTACTGGATTGACGAGAAAATTACCAAAGAAGGCGTGATTGCCGACCTTCACGCAATGAAAAAAGCCGGCATTACCCGCGCATACGTCGGACTGACCGGCGGCGGCAGCGATGTAAAATTCCTGTCCGAAGCGTGGTGGGAAGTTATTCACACGGCGATGAAAACCGCCACCGAACTTGACATCGAGATCGGGATGTTCAACTGTCCGGGCTGGTCGCAGTCCGGAGGGCCGTGGGTAAAGCCGTCGCAGTCGATGCGCTATCTCACGAATGTGCAGCGGACGGTTACGGGGCCGAAACGATTTTCGGAAAAGATGCCATTCACCGACGAGATGGTCATGAAGATGGATATGAGAAGGGACGACAACTATCAGCCCCGGGTCGAAGATTTTCAGGACGTGAAAGTGCTCGCATTTCCGGTCAAGCCGGCGAACACCAAAAACTGTTTCGAAGTTAGCGGAGCGAAAATTGCGTTTTCGTCCAATATTGCCGGCGGCAAATTCCCCGTCAAACTTCCTGAGAAGGACGAATCGTCGGTTACGCTGACGCTTCCTCAAGCCGTTTCCGCGCAGGGACTGCAGATTCGGATCGACGGCGCGTTCCGCAGTCAGGGCGAGTTGCAGGCCAAAGTCGGCGGCAA
>JAISEZ010000327.1 GCA_031263835.1 Tannerella sp. | reverse complement strand
GCTTTGGTACGTTCCTTTTCAGCCTGCGCCTCCCGGATTTCGCGGATGGTGTTTTCGACTCGCGCGTTCGCTTCCGCAAGGATTTGTTCGGCCTGCTGACGGGCTGTTTTCATGATTTCGCGACGCTGGCCGTTCAGCGCGTCAAGGTCCTGTTCGTAGCGGGCGGTCAATTCTTCCAGCCGTTTTTCCTGCTGACGGATGCTTTGCCGCTTGTTTTCCCAGTAACGCCTGTCGCGGACGATGTCCTGCAGGAAACTGTCCATACGGATGTAATCGGAACCCGCCTTGGCAGAGGCGTCGGCGATGACGTCCTCCGGCAGGCCGATTTTGCGGGCGATTTCGATGGCAAACGAACTGCCCGGCAAGCCGACGGAGAGCTTGAAGAGAGGTTGCATCCGGTGACGGTCGTAGAGCATGGCGCCGTTGACAACGCCCTCCGTGCGGTCGGCGTACTGCTTGAGGTTCTGGTAGTGCGTGGTGACGACGCCGAAGCTCCCGTTCCGGTTGAACCCTTCCAGCAGGGCTTCCGCAATGGCTCCACCGATTAGCGGTTCCGTTCCGCTGCCGAACTCGTCAATCAGCAGGAGCGTATGCGCGTCGCTGTTGCGGACGAAATGCTTCATGTGCGTCAGGTGCGAACTGTAGGTGCTCAGGTCGTTCTCCAGACTCTGTTCGTCGCCGATGTCGATGAATATCCGGGAGAACAGCCCCATGCGCGACCGTTCGTGGAGCGGAACCGGCAGACCGCATTGCAGCATGTACTGCAGCAGGCCGACCGTTTTCAGGCAAACCGACTTGCCGCCGGCGTTCGGGCCTGAAATGACCAGTATGCGTCCCTGTTCGTCCAGCGTCATGTCCAGCGGTTCGACGGGCCTGTTCTGCTTTTGATGAGACAGATAAAGTAACGGATGAACGGCCGTCGTCCAGTCAATCAGCGGGCGGTTGACCAGCGCCGGCTTGATGGCGCGGATTTGCAGGGCGAACAGCGCCTTGGCGCGAATCAGGTCGATTTCCGCCAGAAAGGCGTACGACTGCAGGATGTCCGGCGCGAGCGGGCGAATCAGGTCGGTCAGCGCCGTCAGGATGCGGACGATTTCGCGCCGTTCCCGGCTCTCCAGTTCCCGGATGCGGTTGTTGGCTTCGACCACGGCTTCGGGTTCGATGAAAACCGTCTTGCCGGACGCCGATTCGTCGTGTATGATGCCGCGTATCCTGCGCTTGAACGCCGGCGCGACGGGAATGACCAGCCGCCCGTCGCGCACGGTCGGGGCGACGTCCCTGTCCACCAGTCCTTCCGCCTGCGCCGAACGCAGGATTTGCTGCAGGCTGCGGGAAATGCTGCCGACGGTTGCGTTCATCTCCCGCCGGATTTGCATCAGTTCGGGCGAAGCCTGGTCCCGGACTTTCCCGTATTTGTCCAGCACGGCGTCTGTCTGCCGGATGATTTCCGGAAAAACGGGCATGCCGTCCGCCAGCGCCGTCAGGGCGGGGCGGGCCGTTTCCGCCGCGGCGTCGCCGGTACGGAAGAAGCGGACAATGTCGTGAATCGTTTGCAGGGAACGCTTGAGGTCAAACAGTTCCTGCTCGTCGAGGAACGTGCCTTCCGGACGAATCCGGTTCAGCGAATGGCGGACGTCGATGAAGTGGTCGGACGGAAATTCACGGTCGCCCTGAAGGATGTGCATGAACTCGTCCGTCTGTTCCAGCTGTCCGGCAATGGCGTCCCGGTTCCCGGAAAACCGGATGGCGTCCACCCGTTCCTTTCCCAGCGTACTCAGGCATTTGCCGGAAACGAGCTGCCGAATCTGATCGAATCCGATCTTGTATTCAAAATTTTCGGGATAAGTCACGACACGCAACCGAACGGTTCAATTCAATTCTATCGTTTTCTCCGAATGGAAAACGGGACGCAGCGTGAACTGCATTTTCTCGCCGTTCCGCCGGATAATGAACGTGCAGGAGGTGCTCCCCGAGCGGTTGATGTACGGCTCGAAACCGTAGAGATAGGAGAAGGCCGTCATGTAATGCTTGTCGTCGTCAAAGGCTTTCGCGATCCGGGTCGCCCTGTCCGCGTCCCAGTACATGCAGTCCGGAAAGCCGTGGGCGTCCGTGAACCGGGTACCCCTGTCGCGATGTTTCAGCGTCATTGCAATGAACCGGTGATAGGCGGCCGTGAACTCGGCGGCCGTATGATCCATCCGTTTGTTTTCAATCTGCTCGACGACGTCGCGCGGACGAATCCCCGCCTCCCAGGCCGGCGATACGGGATCGACCGCGACAATTTCACTGAGCCGGTTGATGCCGTAGCTGAGGCCGGTGTAGTTGTAAGCCTTTTTGGTCAGGATAAACTGGGCGTTCCGGTTATACTTGACATACGGAAATTGCATGCACATCAGCGGGATATGGATAAGGGCATATTCGTTAATCGCGAAGGGAGCGCTCATCAGTTCGTTCGCCTCGCACTCCCACAGGACGCGCCCCGGAATAAGGCGCTGGTCAATGATGCGGACGCCCAGCTGCAGGAGATATTCCGCCTCGGATTCCGGGGTGGAGGAGGGGTAAAACGGAAACTTCGTCACCTTGTCGCGCGTGATGTCATACCGGAACACGGGCGCCTGTTCTTCAGTTTCCCTGCTTTTCCGCCGGAAGTTCGGGTTTTCGCGATACGTGTAATAGGTATGAACCAGCACATCGGGTTTGACCGTATTGTACTGAAGGCCCTTGGCAATCAGTTCGGCCTTCAGCGTTTCGTTGAGCGTTTCCTCGATTCTGGCGTTGCCGCTGTCTTCCGCGACCGTGAAATCGAAGGACTTGAACCGGGAGAAATCGACGGAATCTTCCGTCGTATTCGTTACAAAGGGACAAATGAACAGGCGGTTGTGTGTCCGTTCGACGCTGTACATGGCAAAAGCTTCCGCCAGCTGACTTTCGTTCAGGGCGACGCTGGAATAACACTCTTTCGTGACGGGGACCCGCCTTGCAGGACTGGAAAAATTACTCAGCATCAGTTCGATTTCAAGGCTTTCGGTCGCCGTCAGCAGAGAATCCACATCATCCGGCGAGATGTCCGCCACGTTCAGTCCGTTGATTTGTTCGATGACGTCGTTTTGCAGAATCCCGGCCATCTCCGCCGGCGACTTCGGATAGACTTTCATAATCACCGGCCTGTCCATCCCCCAGTGCGGGTTGTTACTGAACTCGTAACTGAAGCCCAGCCGACA